>NZ_JADEXF010000957.1 GCF_015207245.1 Nostoc cf. edaphicum LEGE 07299 | reverse complement strand
TGATAATTCTGCAAATGCTGTTTGGCGTATTGGGTAGCGAGTTCAGTTTTGCCTACTCCACCCATACCCGCCACAGCTACAATAGCAACTTGCTGAAATGTTTGTAATTGCTGGTGCAGTTTTTGTAGTTCCGCCTCACGTCCCACAAATTTTTCAAATGGGACAGCAGGGGGAATATTTTGATTAATTTCTTTAATTGTGGGGCGAACATCTTGCCCGCCATTATATTTGTTTGTCAGGCAAGCCCGTAACTTTTCTAGTCTTCCCCGGCTTTTAGAAGCAGCTAACTCAGGATAACTCTGGGCAAATTTATCATAAACCTCAGTCATCCGCTTTTTAAAAGCAAGAATACCGATTTTCAGTTCTGTGGCAACTTCCGTTTGACTCTTACCTGAGTTTTCAGTCTTCAAACGCTCTACAAAAGCTGCTGTTTGCTCTGGGGATAAGCTATTAGTAGCAGCTTCATTGGCTAGAAAATCAGCCCATTGCATAGACAGCTTGTGAGATTTCTTCTCGATTCTACTTAATTTCTACTTAATTTCTACTTTGTCTCCATGTCTAGGGAATCTCCTCTTCTTCTGGCAGAAATACCATTTGCATAGAAACATTTAGAAGAGGTTTAGCCATGAAAACTGCCTTAACAACTCCTGTCAACTCCAATCAAACCACCCAAACTTCGCAATTAATCCCCGCCTCGCCAACATTGGTAGGGAATCCAACAACTTGGATGCGAGATGGATACAGTCCTACTGAAATTATTCTCGCGGCGGCAATTTTAACTTCATTGTCCATTGGGGGAATTGCCACTGTGATTGTGGCGATTACGGGTTTAGTTAAAACTTTAGTGCCTGTGATGGTACAGCCGACAAGGGAAAATAAGAAGTAGTCAATTTAGAGCCAAGGCGAATGGAATTCGCGGCTATACAAACAAAGTCCGCCTACGCGGACTGAGGAAAATTTGAAGGGCTGAAACCCATCTCCGTGGGTTTTGCCTGTGTAGACGCGGTTTCTAACCACTGATTTTATTCACCATATCAGAGAACAAGAATTCTACGTAGGCGTAGCCTGTCGTAGACATCGCCACTTGAACCTCTAAACCTCAACGTTGAGGTTTTTATCCTCGACGTTAAGCCTTTTATCCTCGAAGTTGCACCTTTTACCCTCGACGTTGCACCTTTTATCTTCAACGTTGAGCCTTTTACCCTCAACGTTGCACCTTTTACCCTCGACGTTACACCTTTTATCCTCGACGTTGCACCTTTTATCCTCAACGTTGCACCTTTTATTTTCAACGTTGAGCCTTTTATTCTCGAAGTTGCACCTTTCAGCCTCGAAGTTGCACCTTTTAACCTCGAAGTTGGGATTTGCTACTCAAAACAGCCAGATAAATACTCTATCCCTTCTGCCTCCTGCCTCCTAATACTAAGGTGACTGATTTAACACCCACTTCAACCACTGCCTAAAAGAACTTATACTATTTAACCTTTGGACTCCAGGCGCACGAGCGGCGGCCAGTCCATCAAGGGCGACTAATGCGGCGTATTGCAAGCCCAAAAAACTATCAACTGCGGCATAAGGGCCACCTAAAGTAATCGCTCCCGCAGCATACATTTGACCTCGATCGCTACGCATTTCTACTAATTCAAAATTGTTCGCTACAGTCAATCGCCCCAGATGATTCACTGGGAGATTGTAATGTTTCACCAAATCTGCCAAGAGGGGATTGGCATCTACCTTGGCATCCAGTCCAGTAGCATCAACAATAAAATCAGCTAGCAATTTCATTTCCCCAAAGCTTTGCTCTCGGATATGGGTAATAGTCCGGTTTTGGGCATCTCGTTCCACATCCAGCACCTCACCGAAGGTAATTTGATACCAGCCTTCGCTTAACCCTTGGGCAGTAATTTGCTGCCAATCTCGGCGGTCGGCGGTGGTAGTTCCACCCCAGTCTGCTAGTAAACGCTTACGTTCATCGGGGGTGGCTTTTTCTAACATTGCCCGGAGTTCGCCGCCCCAACAGGCTTTCGGCCAGTTAAAGGGTTGAAATTCGTAATGATTTTTGACTAGGCGCTGGGTATTTTGAAATTTGTTGCCTTGAGGTTTAGGCGATCGCATTAAATGCAAAACTGCAATATTCTGATTTCGTTTTCTGGCTTCATAAATCCGCTGCACAATCCGCGAAGCCACAATTCCCCGCCCCCGAATCAATACCGTACCACCCTGTTGCTCTAGTTGCTCATAAACATGATCGTGAGCTTCATAAGCATTGACAACAGATTTAAAGTCTTGATATTTTTCTCTATAAGCTTGCAAATCTGGGAGAAACTGAATTGCTGGATACCCAGTAGCTAAATGTAAATAACGACTAACTAAAAAAGCATAATTTCCTGGGCCGCGAGAATAGGCTACGCAATATCTGCCATCATCAGTTTTGCGAATTACCCTAACTCGCCCATAGCGATAAATTCGATTCCAGCCAATGCGCTTCGTCTC
Source organism: Nostoc cf. edaphicum LEGE 07299 (assembly GCF_015207245.1). Classification (GTDB taxonomy): domain Bacteria; phylum Cyanobacteriota; class Cyanobacteriia; order Cyanobacteriales; family Nostocaceae; genus Nostoc; species Nostoc edaphicum_B. The sequence continues at coordinate 210 of NZ_JADEXF010000957.1, read as the reverse complement.
CCTATCTATGGAATCAAAGACGTTACCCGCACGGGGAGTATAAGTTTCTGCAAATGTTGGTTCAGCAAACACTTGCCACAAATACTTGAATGCTGACTTTATCTGTCCCTTGGCTAAGTCTCTCCAAGCTTCACGCAAGGCATAACTAGGCCAACCCCAAATATTATCAGGACAAGAGTCAGAATTAGAACGTAGTCTTTCATATAAGGG
>NZ_JADEXF010000956.1 GCF_015207245.1 Nostoc cf. edaphicum LEGE 07299 | reverse complement strand
GTTTTAGCTCCAGATCAAATGATGCTGCAAATCCATGAAAGTGTTGGGCATCCCCTAGAAATTGACCGAATTTTGGGAGATGAGCGTAACTATGCTGGGGGCAGCTTTGTTAATAAAAGCGATTTTGGCAACCTAGTATATGGTTCGCCTTTGATGAACATTACCTTTGATCCTACCGTGCCTGGTGAATTTTCTAGCTATGGCTTTGATGATACCGGTGCTGTAGCGACACGGGAGTATTTGGTTAAAAAAGGTGTACTGCAACGGGGTTTAGGCAGTCTAGAGAGTCAAGCAAGAGCAGGTGTAGCAGGAGTTGCCTGTGCCCGTGCTTGCTCATGGAATCGACCAGCGATCGATCGCATGGGTAACTTGAATTTAGAGCCTTTAAACGGCACTTTTGAAGACATTATTGGTGGGATAGAACACGGCGTTTACATGGAATCTAACCGTTCTTGGTCAATTGACGATCGCCGCTACAAATTCCAATTTGGTTGTGAGTACGCTAAATTAATTGAAAATGGCAAACTCACCAAAACCCTTCGTAATCCAAATTACCGCGCCACAACACCAGAGTTTTGGCATAGTTTAATTAAAGTCGGAGATGCCACAAACTGGCAAATGTATGGTACTCCTTATTGTGGCAAAGGAGAACCAAATCAGGCCATTTGGGTAGGACACGGTTCACCTGTCTGTGTATTTGCTAATGTCGAAGTTTTTGGTGGAGGAACTTGAAAAATACAATAGTTAGGAGTTAGGAGTTTTGAATTAAGTAGATCGGCATAATTAAACATCAAATAAAATTCTAGCTCGTAGTAAGCGATTCATCGCTCAAAAAAAGGATTATCAGGACTAAAGTCCTTACTACAAACTTTAATTTATTTACGCCAGCTACTTAGAAAAATTCTTTTAACTCCTAACTCCTAACTCCTAACTTTCTCCCTATTCCCTATTAATATTTAATATCTATGAAAATTGAGGAATTATCTGGGTTAGAAGTCAGCTTTAATCGACTGATTGAAACTCTGCTGATTAAAAAAGCAGAAGATGAACAATTCACTGTGAGACTTAGCAGTGAAATAAGTCAATTTACTCGTTTTAATCATGCAAAAGTGCGACAAACTGGTTGTGTTGCTGATGGTTGGATCGAACTGACTTTGATGCAAAATCAGCGCAACAGTGTTCGGCAGTTTCCCTTTACTGGGAATTGGGAGGTAGACTGGCAATTAGCATATACTGCTTTGCAAGAACTACGTGACGAACTTATTCTACTACCCATCGATCCATATCTAGTTTTGCCATCAGGAACTAATATCAGTCGAGAAATACATTCTGGAAATTTATTGGCGGCTGAGGCAGTAGTTCCAACTGTCCTAGAACTAGTTGCTGAATTGGATTTTACAGGGATATATGCAGGGGGAGTAGTAATTAAAGCTTATGGTGATTCTAGCGGTCAAAAACACTGGTTTTCTACTGATTCTTTTACCTTAGATTATTCTCTATTTTCTCCATCTGGACAAGCTGTTAAGCGTACATTTGCCGGGAGTGATTGGAATGAATCTACATATATCGCCAAAATTAGCGAAGCTAAAAAACAACTAGAATTGCTTGCTCACCCAACTAAAGAACTGCCACGTGGACAGTACAAAACTTATTTTGCACCTGCTGCTGTTGCAGATTTATTATTGATGCTTTCTTGGGGAGCTGTGAGCGAAGCTGATATCCAACAAGGAAATAGTGCTTTAGCTGCTTTATGGCGTCAAGAAAAACAACTTTCTCCAAGATTTAGTTTAAAAGAAAATTTTCAGCGGGGATTAGTGCCGCGATTTAATGAATTGGGAGAAATGGCAGCACCGGAGTTACCTGTAATAGAAAAAGGATATTTGGTAAATACTCTGGTGAATTCTCGAACTGCTAAGGAATATCAAAAAATTGCTAACGGTGCTAATGGTTCAGAGACTTTACGAGCGCCAGAAGTGAGTACTCGTAATTTAGGATTTGAGCAGATTCTTCCGAGTTTAGATACAGGATTATATGTATCAAATTTACATTACTTGAATTGGAGCGATCGCCACACTGGTAGAATCACAGGTATGACTCGTTATGCTTGTTTTTGGGTAGAAAATGGAGAAATTATCGCACCCATTGAAAACTTACGTTTTGACGAAAGTCTCTATCGCTTTTGGGGAGAAAATCTAATAGATTTGACTACTTTTCAAGAATTTATTCCCGAAGTAGGAACTTATGACAGTCGCCAACTTGGAGGTAGTTTAGTTCCAGGTATGCTGGTAGAAGATTTTACATATACTTTGTAATCATGTGCTGAGAGGAAATCAAAAGCCAACAGATAAAAATAGGCTCTATCGCTCCCTTTATGGTTCCTAATATTAAATCCATGCTTTTTTAAACCTATTATCCTTATGCAGAACGGGTTTTGCAGTTTTCCAGCTTGGTATTTAATAATAGCGTAAGTCACTTTAGGATCAGGGGAGCGATAGAACCGAGAAATTTATCCTAAGAGGATGTTTGAAAAGTATTGCGCGGATAGAAATCGCTACTACACAAACATTCGCGTAGCGTCCCGTAGATAAGGGGGGTTTACCCATGAACAACTGGTGCACGACTTATAATCGCCAAGGCTAGTAATAAATTAGATTTTACAAACATCCTCTAACAGGAAGTTGACATTCGAGGCAAGGAAAAACAAA
>NZ_JADEXF010000955.1 GCF_015207245.1 Nostoc cf. edaphicum LEGE 07299 | reverse complement strand
CTATTCTCCCTGTTCTGTTTTGGAACTCCATAAAACTCTCGTTGAATGAATTCTACATTTATCCATTAGCTGAAAACGTAGCAGAGCCTACAGATGGGGGAGATCGGGGTGATGGAGGAGATGATTAAGTTGGGAGGTCGAATAAAACTGTGGTCATGTAATTTTCTGCCCAAGCTGGGCCAAAGGCTTTTTCAAGTACGCGACGCGTTTTATCGTTTTGCTGCTGTTTGGTGCAGTAGTTGTGTTGTCCGGCGAGATTTTGGCTGACTTGTTCAACTGAAACAGGATGCGAGGCGATCGCTTGGATGCAATGAATATCTAAAAATTCTCGCACGCGCGACAGAAACATTGTTTCTTCTTCAGGGGAACTGGGGCGTACAAAAATACAAAAATCTGAAAAAATGTTTCCCCATTCTGGTAATTCACGGGGTTGGGAAAAGTTAAGCACTGTTAGCTGTGTCAGTGCCGAAGTATAAGATTCTGGTAAGGTGCGTTCTACTTGGATAGGAGAAAGGTCTGCGATCGCCGCACTAATTTGACCTCTACCCCCAACTAAATCGCAACCAAACATCGGCAGGTTGTATTCTGGACGGGGAAACATGACGCAATGCAAAATATCCAGCATATTGCCGATTTTTGCCAGTTCCAAGTGCATTTTCCGAAACTGGGGCGTTTGATAGCAACGGTTTTCAATTATCAGTTTTTCGCCTTCTAGTCTACCTTCCACATACCCCAACTCATTAGGCAAATGGTAAGGGGATAAATCCAGGTGCTGATGCCAAGCTGCCTCAATACAATCAGCTAGCTGACGAATTAGGGGATGTTGTTGCTCGCGCAGCGAGGGCATAGAAGTAAATGACATATTCTAGTTGGGAATGCGATCTAGTGGCCAGTCTACAACTTGTCGTGCCATACCTGTTGTGGTCTGCAATATAAGCAAACACTTACACCCAGCCAACGTAAATTTATAAGACAGATACTTTTCACAAGGATTCTTTATTTTGTAGTCTAGGTTACAGAAATATTTTTAGATTAGTCCATTTGTGAAGGCTAATAGAAAGCTATGAAACTAGATTCTCGTAGACCGGATTTTGCTATGCAAACAAGAAGGCACAATAATCTGGAAGGCTTACAGAGGTTCAAAGCTTCTACTTGGGTAAAGCTTTTGCAACTTCCCAACCCCTTTAGTTTTGACGAAGCACTTTTATTGTGTCCGGTTTCAGCAGATGAGTGGCTAGCTTGGATTCCAGATCATGGCGAAGCAATACTCAATATCAGGGAATTTAGTTATTAGTCATTTGTCATTTGTCATTTGTCATTGGTTAATAACTTTAGACAAATGACTATTGCTGCCAGAAATCAGTGACATCGTATCCCAATTCACTTAGCATCTGCCGCAGCAGGGGTAAACTAAGTCCAATTACATTGCTGTGACAGCCTTCGATTTTTTCCACGAAGAAACTTCCAAAACCTTCAATGGCAAAAGCACCAGCACACTTGAGCGGTTCACCGGTGGCAACATAAGCTTTAATTGCCTTCTCGCTCATTTGAGCAAAGTAAACTCTTGTAACTTGAGACTTGACTAAAGTACAGTTTTGCTGATGGTCAATTAAGGCATGACCTGTGTACAAGTCGCCAAAGTTACCTTGCATTATCTGCCAACGTGCGATCGCTTCAGAAAAGTCTGCTGGTTTGCCGTAAATTTCACCATTGATGGACAAAACTGAATCACAACCTATAATCAAAGCTGATTCAAACTGTGGGGCTACAGTTTCCGCTTTATACTGGGCAAGAGTTTTGACCAATTCTGCTGGTTCACTTAGTTGAATTTGCGACTCATCAAAGTCACTAGGTCGAACTATCGGTTCAATACCAACAGTTTGCAGCAAGCGGCGTCTGGCTGGGGAAGCTGAAGCAAGTACAAAAGGTGGAATTTTCATTATCTGACCAACTTGGTAATTGGGGATGGGGTACTGGGCATTGCTTATTTCCCTTGTTCCCCTTTTCCCGCAGTCTTTTTTTAATTTTTAATTGATGTCTCCCCAATTAATAAACAGAAAAAGAATTGACAACCTCATCTATCATCCGTTTAACTTTCTGCCAGCGTTTTTCAGGAATTGAGGCGTTGAAGGTAAAAAGTTTACCACGGCTCACAGCGACACTGGCAATGTTGTGTCGTTGCTGTTGATTGGGGAGTTTAACCTCATACTCTAAAAGGTAGTATGTTTTACCATCTACTTCTCGCTGGGCGGCATTGACTAATTCAGCCGAACGACCAGAATCAGGAGGCGCGAGAGCCGCTTTTCCTAATTTGTATCCTACTTCTGTTGGGGTTCCCAATTCTGACAAAGTTTTGCCTTCAGGAACTGGGCTAATCACAACCGAAACATTTTCAGACACTTCAATCAAATCGTGGAAAACCACATCTGGCCCGTCGGCAACTTTAACTGGCAGCCAGCCGTTAGGATATAAAAACTGATAGCCATCACTACTGTCTACAAAGCTTTTGAGTCCAGATGCAACCGCTACATCAGAATTACTCAGACTGAAGCTCAACACCAATAGCAAAATTAATACAATTCGTTTCAACATTTCTACAAATTCCTTTGGGCTGGAGACAACACTAGCCAGTTTGTCCAGAAAGCGGGGAGCGGTATAATAACCCATGAGCTTGTCTTATCTGATGAATAATTAACACTTCTGAAGT
>NZ_JADEXF010000954.1 GCF_015207245.1 Nostoc cf. edaphicum LEGE 07299 | reverse complement strand
GCCGTAATAGATTTACAAATATCATCAGAAAATCTTTTTTAGGATTTTTTAGAGGTCAGTTGCTATTAAGTGGATTTTTAACAATTTCGACGTTCCTAGTTTTTGTAATATTAAAAGTGCCTTTTGCTTTGATATTGTCAATAATAGTTGGAATTCTTGATATCATTCCTGGCATAGGGGCGACATTAGGAGTAAGCACAGTGACTCTATTTGTGTTGACTCAAGGTGTTTGGTTAGCATTGAAAGTATTAATAGCTTGTATTATCCTCCAGCAGATACAAGACAACTTGATTGCGCCCAGAATTATGCAAGGTGCGCTGAATCTTAATCCTGTAGTGGTGTTTTTTGCTTTATTAGTCGGGGCTAAAGTAGCAGGATTATTAGGTGTTTTTATATCTATTCCTATCGCTGGAGTAATTGTGTCTTTATTTGAAATTGATGAAATGAAATCTGAAGTTTAGTCATTTTTCTTTGGTCATTTGTCAGGAACTCGGAACTAGTGAATAATGTAAAAATAGCCATTTACAAATAAACATTGGGAAGTAATGTCGGATTTAAGAGCGGAATTAACAGAAATTTTGGATGAGGCAGAGTGGGAATGGTTAATTCCTCATGTACAACGAGATGCAGTAATTTTGGTGGCGCTTGAGCTAGATTTGGTGGATGTTGGAGTAGCGATCGCCAGTGATAACATTCCATCAGTGGAACAGTGGATTGATAAACAATTGATTACCAAACCCACAACAGTACAAGTGGGAGAATGGAATGGCGATCGCAGTAAGCGATTTAATACTCTTATCGTTCAACCTTACGTTTTGGCACAAGAAATAGCCGCCACTTAATTAGTTTATGTGTTGTTTTCTATACTGTACTTCGTGGTTAAGTTCATTTTGGTTAGACTCAACATTTTGAAAAAAAGTCGAGCTTACAAATCCCAAGTTATGCAATAAAGCAATAGAACGATGATTTTGGACATCAACGTAAGCACAAAAATCCAGAATTTGGTATGTCTCAACTAAATAATTAATCATACACGTTACAGCTTCGTGTGCATAACCTTTTCCCCATGAATTAGGGAAAAACACATAGGCAACGATTGCGCTTTTATTTACAGTAATTGTTGCTTGAACATATCCAACGTAGTATTTCTCTACAAGTGACCAGACAGCCCAGTTCAACCAAATCTCCGTTCCATCCGGTGATTGACGACGCGTCAATACCATGTAGCGTTCGCGGAGCGATTCAACACTTTGTGGTGGCACATCTTCGATAAAGTCGTATATACTGGCACTCTGTAATCCATCAAAAAGCAGTTCGGCATGATACGTTTCTAGTGGTTCTAAACAGAGTCGTTGAGAGTACATTTTCATTTTGTGATCTAGCCATACACTAAACAAGTTTCACCGAACACTTTCGACTAACTCATCTTCAACATGAACTTTTATATCTGAAAGTCTGTTCCAAGATCCGAAGGGTGCGTCGGCTTAAGGTGTCGGCGCAGGTATTAGACTAAAATCCAAAATGGATTGACTATTGAGTAAAGCAAAATTCTCTCCTTTAATGTTTACCCATCTAGGAGCTAGAATTGTTACCATAATTTCAGATTAGATGTTGAAACCTTGATCCAATCTGAAACCTTAGAATTATTAGAATGGCATCGCCTGTGCCAGCACCTTGCCACCTTTGCCGCAACGAAGCTGGGGGCGACAGCTGCGCGTTCTCTGAAAATACCTGATTCTCAGACCCAAAGCGAACTGTTATTAGAGCAAACCAAAGAAATCTATCAACTGGAAAGTCGCCTGACCACGGGACTGTCATTTGAAGGAATTCAAGATATTGGCGATTCCTTAGAACGAGCAGAACGCAGTGGAGTTTTGGCAGGGGAAGAACTGTTAGCGATCGCCACCACCTTGGCTGGTGCCAGAAATTTGCGCCGTGTCATCGACAATCAAGAAGATTTGCCGATACTCACTGAGTTAGTTGCCGATTTGCGGACTTATCCAGAACTAGAACAAGAAATTCACCGCTGTATTGATGAACGGGCCCAGGTAACTGACCGCGCGAGTCAAAAACTGGGAGAAATTCGCACAGATTTGCGGCGATTACGCAGCCAAATTACTCAAAAGCTGCAAAATATCTTACAGGCAAAATCTGGCGCAGTTCAAGAACAACTGATTACCCAACGCAGCGATCGCTTTGTTATCCCCGTAAAAGCACCCCAAAAAGATGCTATTCCCGGTATAGTTCATGATACCTCTACCAGCGGTGCTACCCTGTATGTGGAACCGAATTCAGTAGTACCTCTAGGCAACCAACTGCGGCAGATTATCAGAAGAGAGCAAGCCGAAGAAGAAACGATTCGCCGCATTTTGACTGAACAAGTAGCCGCAGTTAAGCCAGATTTAGAGAGATTGTTAGCGATCGCTACTACTTTGGATTTGGCAACCGCTAGATCGCGATATAGTTTTTGGCTAGGAGCGAATCCCCCGCGATTTATCCAGCGCGAAGACAGGGAAATGATTACCTTGCGAAATTTGCGACATCCACTGTTAGTGTGGCAGCAACAGCACGAACAAGGGCAACCAGTAGTTCCTGTAGATTTGCTAATCAGTCCGCAAATTCGAGTGGTGACGATTACGGGGCCAAATACTGGCGGTAAAACTGTAACTTTAAAAACTTTGGGGTTAGCAGCATTGATGGCCAAAGT
>NZ_JADEXF010000953.1 GCF_015207245.1 Nostoc cf. edaphicum LEGE 07299 | reverse complement strand
GTACAGAACTACAAAAGCTTTGCTGATGTTAATATGTCATTATATAAGCGCTAATTATACATATATTACATATCTGTATACCTCATATTAACAACCTAATTGTATTAAATAACGTTGCAAAAATCATACTACTATGTTTTTTACAAAAATTAACACATAGCACAAAAATTAATATTTTTGAGTAAACAATAGTATTTTTTTTACGGACTACCTCGATATATTCCTCTACCGTTAGTGCCAATAAAGACTAGTCCGAATTTCTGCCAGCTAGCCTCCATTACATTAGGCTCATTGCCCATAGGTTGATGTGAAAAGGCGATATTTATCCATGTTTTTCCTTTGTCTAGAGAGCGAAATACTCCTTCGCCCATACCAGCAATTTTCCCATACAAATACAGTGCAGGAATTTTGCTTCCCTTCTGTGCCTTACCAAGAGCGAATAAATGAGCTTTCTTCACTTTCGGAATCTTGGCAAAGTTCACACCACCATTTGTTGAGCGATAAAGTCCGTGAGAGTTAAGACTGAGCCAGACTTCGCCTTTAACCCCCGGAACTGTTTTGAGCATAGACCAACTTTCTGAAGGCAACGATGAGTTTACAATCCTAAAGGATGCGCCTCCATTTTTACTACGGTATAACTTGCCACCACTGTAATAGTAAAAAGTGTTGCCATCTAATTTGTCAGCTACTAATGGTTGACCCCAGTACCACGGGCCTTTAGGGCCTTTGGGTAATCCTGATACTTTGCTCCAAGAAAATCCGCCATTGGTTGTGCGAATAGGCTGTCCTCGGTGAATAATTGCGACAAATAGATTTGGATTTGTAGCTGACATGGCTACACGCAAAGGTATTGTGTTCTTCGGAAACGAGGAAAATTTTTTCCATGTCACTCCCCCATCTCTCGAAGTTGCTCCCGTATAAGTATTGTTCCATCGATTACCACCAACACGTACCATTCGTGAAGGATTGCTTTCGCTATAAGCAAGGCCATAGGTATCCTGAAAGCGAGGACTATTTTTGCCGCCAAACTGCGTAGATGGGTAGACATCTAGCCCATTGCTGTGGTTAAACCCATCCGTATCAGCAACACCGCTCAACAATTTAGAGCCAGTTCGAGGCGAGGCTAGGGCGAAGCTAACTATCTGCTCATGTCCTTTTGCATAGTTCGACCAAACAGATGACTCTGCGTTGATGTTGTCTGTCCGCCATGTTCCATACCAGTCTGTCAACCATAACCGTCCAGGAGTTTTTGGGTCAAACTCAATAGCTGAGGTTGCGGAGGCAAAATACCACTTAGGCCACCAGGGCACTTGAGGTTTCAAGGTAGGCTGTTTCTGTTGCCATGTAGCTCCACCATCAGTAGATTGAAATATTACACGATTGTTTGTTGTAGAAACATACTGGTCATAAACAATTAAAAGGTGATTGGGATTGTTTGGATCTACAGCAATGGCATTAAATGTAGTTTTCGCGTTACTTGGTGTGATATCGCTCCAAATACTGTTTGCATATTTGCTGACACCTGACGTATGCGTTACATACAGAACTTTGTCCTTTGCCAGAGCCATTCGATTCACGTGTGATGGGCTTTCTGGTATTTTGCTCCAGGTAACACCCGCATCAGTGGATTTATATATGCCATCTCCATAGGCATTGACATAGACTAGTCCAGATATATTTTTGCTAAATACAATACCTGCAATTCCAATCTTTGCTTTCGACTTGTTGGGAAAGGATGCAACCTTGCCCCATGTTGTGCCACCATCTGAAGACTTCCATAGCCCATTCAATCGCGAGCCAAATAAAATAACGTTGGAATTAAAGGGATTCACGGCTAGCCTCTCTCCGAGCCAACGTTTAGTTTCATTGCCGCCCATTGGCAAGTCTATTTTCAGCTTATTCCAGGTTTTACCGCGATCGCTCGATTTAAAAATTGTTCCTAATCCACCCCAACTAGCAGTATATTTCCCTGCTGCGATGTATACAATATCTGGGTTATGTGGGTCAAGTGCTAAGGCTTCTCCCCCGTAGTAATTGCTGTGTTGCAAGCCAAATATATCTGTTAGCGGAATCCATTTGTAGTCTTTTGAATTCCAACGATAAAAGCCACCCATATCAGTTCTGATGTAGGCTAAATTCCGCTCTCGTGGATGCAAATGAATGCCTGTAACATAACCACCTCCTCCGATAGATACATTAGTCCAGTGATAGCCTGATGTAGCACTCCAACTAGATTCAAGGGGTGTAAATTTGACGACAATAGCCAGCGTAATTATAGCAATACAAGTTGTTTTCGCTAGCAGCCTCCAGAAACGGCGATCGCTCATTACTATTTTCATGAGATTTGCAAGTATTTACTTTAATTTACTTTACAAGAAGTAAATTAAAGTAAAGTAAATCAGGTACAGCTAGGTGGATATCTGGGTGGATAATTTTATTGAACCCTGGAGGATGCTGTCTGCATTGAGACAATATTGACCATCAGGCAGTTTTCTGATTGCTGTTTAAGAAGGAAACTTTACTAAGAATTATTAATAAATTTTTAAGTAACAATGTAGTACGATCCTGTAAGTTTACTTAGGCGAATCGCAAAACCCCACCTAGATTTTGTAATTCCGCAGCCAGTTCCCGACTTTAAAGGATTTTTAATGGCCAATCATACAGAAATCTCTGCGGGTTACCCTAGCAGTTTGAGAAAATTAGTAGCG
>NZ_JADEXF010000952.1 GCF_015207245.1 Nostoc cf. edaphicum LEGE 07299 | reverse complement strand
ATAAAGCATTTGCTACATCCTTGGTCGTTAGTCCTCGACTGGCAAGGCGGCTCGGATCTAACCACAGGCGCATTGCATAGCGGCGTTCGCCAAAAATTTGGGCGTTGCTCACACCTTTGACTCTTTTTAAAGCATCTGCGATATAAAGGTCGGCATAGTTGCTTAAAAATATATTGTCATACTCTTTATTCTCAGCGAATAAGCCAATCGCTAAAAGAATGTTGCTAGATTCTTTAGATACTCTTACTCCCGTGCGCTGAACAGAATCTGGTAGTTGTGGTTGGGCAACAGAAACACGGTTTTGCACATCCACAGCCGCAATATCTTTATCCCGTGAGGAATCAAAGGTGGCTGTAATGGTACTTGTACCATCGTTGCTGCTGCTAGAAGTCATATATCTTAGACCCTCAATCCCGTTGATTTGCCTTTCTAAGATATTTGTCACCCCGCTTTCTACGACTTCGGCACTAGCTCCGCTGTAGTTGGAGGTTACACTAATTTGGGTGGGACTAATTTCTGGGAATCTAGCGATCGGTAGTGTGGGAATACTGATTAATCCGATTAAAAGGATGACGATCGCACATACCGACGCAAAGATTGGCCGCTTAATAAAGAAGTCAACAAACATAGTTTAAAAATTGGGCTTTGGGTATTTGGTATTTGGCGTGGGGCATGGGGCATGGGGCATTGGGCATTGGTTATTTCCCCTCTGCTCCTCTGCTCCTCTGCTCCTCTGCCCTCATCTTCCCTCTTCAGCTAAGGCTTATTACTACCAACTTCTTGTGTTTCAGGAGTAATGGGAGCGCCATTGGTTAAGTTAAGAATGCCGGAAACAACAATTTTGTCCCCTGCTTTTAGTCCTTCGATAACTTGATAATTATTCCCCTCAATAACTCCTAATTTCACCGGTTTTTGTTGAGCTACCAAAGCTGGCGCTCCAGGTTTAGACTTTTCCTGCGGCGCTTGCGCCACAAATACAAAAGTCTCTCCACCTAAGCGAGATATTGCTGTAACTGGAATTAAAATTCCTGGACGTTCGTTCCAGATCACTTTGGTTTGCACTGACTGAAGATTAAGCAGTCGATTTCTCGAATTGCCAAAGTTGGCTTTTACCAAAACTGTCTGCGAATCGGAACTAGCATTTGGGGAGATAAAACTGATCCTACCCGTTGCTATCGGTTTATCTTGGACATCCAGCACTTGCACAGGTAAGCCCAAGCGCAACTTTTTGGCTTCAGCTACGGGAACAGAAATATTCAGTTCTAAAGAGTCGTTTCTAGTTAGTGTAGTCAGTTGATCGGCTTTTTCCACATAATCTCCCACTTTTGCTGGAATATCACCAACAATGCCAGTGAAAGGTGCTAAAACTTTTGTGTATTGCAATTGGACTTGAGCAGCTTGAAGTTGTCCAGCTGCTTGAGTTACTTGCGATCGCGCTTGGGCAATTTCTTCTGGGCGCGAACCATTTTCTAGTTGCCTTAAGTTTTGTTTCTGTTGTTCCAAAGCACCACCTAGCTCATTAATACTCGATCTTCTGCTTTGGCGGAGTTGATCTAAGCGTTTCTGCGCTACGACAAGGGCAGCTTCAGCACTTTGCTGTTCTTTGACGTATCCTTCTAAGGTATCTTGAGAAACTGCGCCCTCTTTTCTCAATTGTGCATATCGTTTGGCGCGTGACTGTGCTAGTTCCACATCGGATTTCGCTGACTGAATTTGAGCCTCAGCCTGAGCAATTTCTTCTGGTTGCGATCCCGATTGAGCATCTCTAAAGCGAGCTTGGGCTTGGGCTAACTGCGCTCTCGCTTGGGCAACTTCTTCTTGTCGCGTACCTGCTTTGAGTTCAGCAAGACGTGCTTGAGCTTGTTGCAGTGAGCCTCTTGCTTGTAACAATTGAGCTTGAACATTATCACTTTGCAGACTGATAATGACTTGTCCTTGTTGAACGCGGTTGCCCTCTTGGATGAAAATCTCGGTAATTCGCCCTTCAACCTGTGGTTTGATAATTACTGAACGTGGAGCCTCTAAGGAGCCAATAAACTCCGAACTTTCTTGAACGGTTTCAGTTTTCACTGTCGCTAGCTTGACTGGAACTGCTCTAGGTTGACTAGCATTTGCTTCAGCACCACCTGGTGCATTCCTAGCATTACTAGTTTGCCACCAGCGCCAACCAAAACCTACACCTCCAATTAATAAGATGATTCCTAATAGTAGGGGCCAACGACGTTTTTGAGGTGGCTTGGGCGATCGCTGTGGTAATTGTTGCGACTCTTGACTAGAATCAGAAACAGCAGGCTGTTCTATTTCAATGGGTAAAGGAGAGTCAGGGAACTCAGAATGGGACATCTTCGTTTTCTCGTCTTGTGGATTTAGACTTGGGCAATCTACTCTTCGCTAAAAAAGCATTATTTGGAATAGTTTTTTAGCCCTTTTTTCTCTATGTTGGTGAAAAATATGTTTGGGTATTTGGGCGATCGCTCACGATGTCTAGCACCTAAAAGGAAGCAATTTTGTTCAGCACATTATGGTTGATTTGTACATTACTTAACTCCGTTCAATTTCTTAAAGTGTAATTTATAGTTTTTTGTTAGTCAGTATAAACACAGTGCTTGATCTCTGAGCTAAAGCACAGTTCATGTTGTGGCAGCTAAAGCTTCTGCGTGTAAAGCGTAGGCGTAGCCCGCCGTTCGCGTAGCGTCTCGTAGAGAAGG
>NZ_JADEXF010000951.1 GCF_015207245.1 Nostoc cf. edaphicum LEGE 07299 | reverse complement strand
TATAAGAGACAGGTCTATTTGTAGTTGCACTAATTCTGGAGTATTCTACACCAACTGAATATGTGTTTGGCTATCTCTACACAGGGCCCATTTTGTTAGCAAACTCCTGGTTAGGGAGACGTGGTACTTTTCAAGCTACTTTCGTTGCAGTATGCCTAACCATGCTGAATCTTGTAATGCCAGGAGGTGAAGCCATGAAGGTTTCTACGATCGCCAGTAGAGCGATCGCAGCGATCGCATTGATTGTCACAGGTGTTTTGAGCGATCGCCTACGTCTTTCAGAAGAAGCGATCGCCCTGACTCGTGCCAAGCTAGAAGCTCAAGAGGAATTGTCTAGAGTGCGTGAAGATTTTGCTTCTACTCTCACCCATGATCTGAAAACTCCGTTGTTGGGAGCAATTGAAACTCTCAAAGCTTTTGAACAAGAAAAATTTGGTGCTGTCTCATCGGCACAGCAAAAAGTTTTAGCCACAATGACGCGTAGTCATCAAACTTCCTTACAACTGCTAGAAACTTTGTTAGATATTTATCGTAATGATACAGAAGGCTTAAAACTCAACTTAGCACCTGTAGATTTGGCTATTTTGGCAGAAGAAGCTGCTAGCACTCTTTCGGAATTAGCAGCTAGCCGCCGCGTTTATCTTTCACTTAACTATGGTGACTCTGATTGGCGGCGATCGCTATGGGTTCAGGGTGATGAATTACAACTTCAACGAGTTTTTAACAATCTTTTAGTTAATGCTATCAACCATTCTCGGCGCGGTGAACGTGTGGAAATAGTATTAGAACCGCAAGCTTCCTATCAAGTTGTGAAAATTTTGGATACGGGTGCAGGTATTGTGCCTGAGCAATTTTCCCATTTATTTGAACGATTTTATCAAGGACATAGCCAACGTCAAGCTAAAGGCTCTGGATTAGGGCTTTACCTATCTCGACAAATTATTGCAGCTCACGGCGGTATAATTTGGGCAGAGAACAGAGTACCTATCGGTGCGATGTTTGCTTTCAAGCTCCCCGTTTACCCATCTCAATCTTCTCTTACTGTGTGAGATGCCATCTACCCCAATCAAAATTCTCCTAGTAGAAGATGATGAACTCTTTCGTTTAGGTTTGCACGTACGATTGCAGCAAGAAACTGGCTTAGAGATTATCGCTGAGGCCGAAGATGGAGAAACAGCTATTGAGTTAATTAACCAAAAATCTTTCGATGTGGTGCTACTAGATGTGGGATTGCCAGGAATTGGGGGAATAGAGGCATGTCGCCAAATTAAGCAGCAAAATCCTCAGTTACCAGTTTTAGTTTTGACTTCCCACTCCCAAAAGTCTCTAATTGCAAGATTAATTGAAGCAGGCGCTCAAGGCTATTGTCTTAAAGGAGTGGCAGCAGAAAAATTAGTGCTGGCACTTCGTTCTGTCGCTGCTGGGGCATCCTGGTGGGATGAAACTGCAACCAAAGAAATTCGTTCTACTTTTGCATCTGATTCTGGACAACCTAACTCAGAAAATATCTCAAAACTTTCCAACCCCCTAACCCAACGCGAACAAGAAATTTTATCACTGCTGGCAGCTGGAAAAACTAATCAAGAAATTGCTCTGGCACTCTACATCACACCTGGGACTGTGAGGGTTCATGTTCATGCGATTTTGCAGAAATTAGAAGTACGCGATCGCGCTCAAGCTGTTGTTGTTGCTCTACAAAAAAGTTTAATTAAGGGACTTGTGTAGAAATAAAGTACCAATAAGAGTGGAATAACCCTCTTTCAAGAAACCATTCCACTTGCCAATTAAATAAAGGTAGGTATCTGGTTGCTACAGTCGCGGTGAAAACTACTAAGCTGGTAAATAGCACGTTTAAACTTTAGCGGAAATTCGGAATCGACATTCATCGGCGGTTCAAGATTCCCATTGGCGAACTACCTGTAATTACATTATGTTTGATGCTCTATCTGACCGTTTAGAAGCCGCCTGGAAGAAACTGCGGGGACAGGACAAAATTTCTCAATCCAACATTCAAG
Source organism: Nostoc cf. edaphicum LEGE 07299 (assembly GCF_015207245.1). Lineage (GTDB taxonomy): Bacteria > Cyanobacteriota > Cyanobacteriia > Cyanobacteriales > Nostocaceae > Nostoc > Nostoc edaphicum_B. The sequence continues at coordinate 696 of NZ_JADEXF010000951.1, read as the reverse complement.
ATGCATTGCGCGAAGTGCGCCGCGCCTTGTTGGAAGCAGATGTCAATCTCCAGGTAGTCAAAGATTTTATTAGCGAAGTCGAAACCAAAGCACAAGGAGCCGAGGTGGTTGCCGGCGTGCGACCTGACCAACAGTTCATCAAAATTGTTCATGATGAACTGGTGCAGGTGATGGGAGAAGAGAATGTTCCCATCGCAGAAGCCCAGGAACAGCCTACTATTATTCTCATGGCTGGGTTGCAAGGTACTGGTAAAACCACGGCTACGGCTAAGTTAGCCTTACATCTGAGAAAATTAGAGCGTAGCTGTTTGTTGGTGGCAACAGACGTATATCGCCCAGCCGCGATCGACCAGCTGCTAACGTTGGGTAAGCAAATTGAGGTACCAGTATTTGAACTAGGAAGCGACGCCGATCCAGTAGAAATTGCAAGGCAAGGTGTAGAACGCGCTAGAGCAGAAGGTGTTAACACAGTAATTATTGATACTGCTGGTCGTCTGCAAATTGACGAAGACATGATGGCGGAATTAGCCCGCATCAAAGCAACCGTCCAACCCCATGAAACTTTTTTGGTGGTGGACGCGATGACTGGTCAAGAGGCTGCAAATCTTACCCGCACTTTCCACGAACAGATCGGCATTACTGGGGCAATTCTCACCAAGTTAGATGGTGATAGCCGTGGTGGTGCTGCGCTTTCGG
>NZ_JADEXF010000950.1 GCF_015207245.1 Nostoc cf. edaphicum LEGE 07299 | reverse complement strand
GTTCTGATTGATGCCAACATAGGAAATTGACATGAACACATGGTCAATTACACAAAAGAAATTAGGTAGACTTCGCTTATATAGCCGCAATTTCTAGTTGTTCGGTGTTCTGGTACAAGATGTGAGTCAACTTAGTTAATAGAGCTAGATAATTTTAATTTTACTTGCAGCTTTAGTAGCTTTTTCCCTAGCCTCTTGGACATTAATACCTTTCGCTAAAGCTACACCCATTCGCCGATATGGATGAGCGTTAGGTTTACCGAATAATTTAATATCTACATCTTTTTCTGACAAAGCATCGGCTACACCACTAAAAGTAATAGAATCAGATTTTTCAAAAGCTAAAATTACCGCACTAGCTGATGCTCCTAGCTGTTCTATATGAGGAATTGGCAAGCCTAAAATAGCTCTTAAATGTAGTTCAAATTCATTGAGATTTTGTGAGATTAATGTCACCATTCCCGTATCGTGAGGTCTGGGAGAAAGTTCGGAGAAAATCACTTCATCTTTGGTAATAAAAAATTCAACGCCAAAAATTCCGGCTCCTCCTAACGCATCAGTGACTTTTATGGCTATTTCTTGAGCTTTTAATATCTTTTCGTCGGAAATTTCTGCGGGTTGCCACGATTCTTGATAATCGCCTCTTTCTTGGCGATGACCAATAGGAGAACAGAAAATAGTGGGTGCATTCCACTGTTTAATAGTCAGTAAAGTTATCTCAATTTCAAAGTTAATAAATTCTTCTACGATGACCTTTTGACTGTCACCTCTAGAATTAGCGATCGCATAATTCCAAGCCTTCTCAACTTCACTCTTATCCTGCACTACAGATTGACCTTTACCAGAGGATGACATCACAGGTTTAACAACATTAGCAAACCCAATTTTATCAGAAATTGCAATTAATTCTTCTAGAGTTGTTGCATAACCATATTTAGCTGTTCTGATGTTTAATTCTTGATGTGCCAGTTCTCTAATTCTATCGCGGTTCATTGTATAGTTAGTAGCAGCCGCAGTCGGTATAACTGTAATTCCTCGCTGCTCAAATTCGATCAGCTTTTCTGTTCTAATTGCTTCAATTTCTGGTATAATAATATCTGGCTGATGTTTTGTCACCACAGCTTCTAAAGCATCAGCACTGAGCATAGAAATAACTTCATAAGCATCAGCAACTTGCATCGCTGGAGCATTAGCATAGCGGTCAATGGCAATCACATAATTACCAAGACGTTGAGCAGCGATCGCAAATTCTTTGCCTAGCTCTCCTGAACCCAACAACATCAATTTTTGGGGCAACTTAATACTCATTAACTTATCCAGGTCAATCTTAATTTAATAATTTTATAATTTTGTGTGTTTTAATTACCATCTTCTCAAGAATTAAATCTAGCTCCGCGTAGTTGTAAATCTTGGCATTGTAGCCCATTTAAACCAGTACCTACGCCAAGTTGACAGTTATTTACTAAAGTCTCTAACCAAATAGTCTCGTTAAGAGTTGCACCTCGTAAATCGGCATTTCTCAAGTCAGCTTTCGTAAAGTTTGCAAATAAGAGGTCTGCATTGACTAAACTACTATCTTGTAGATTTGCTCCTGACAAATTTCCTCGAATGAAGTTTACACCATCTAAAATTAAACCAGATAAGTCTGCTTTAATAAGATTAGGAAACTTTACCTGATTGGGATATTGAAAAAACCGCATTATACAGATTATATTTGCTTCATTTAGTCGCATTTTGGTTAAAAACTCATAACGAGCGATGCCCATTTGCTTAAGAATTTGTAGACGCTGTGGGGGACTTTGCTCTAAAAACTGCATGGCTGTGTAGCGTAGGTCTTGAGTTGGCAGATTTAGCATTATTGTCAAATTGTAATGATACTTATGCTAATGAAAAGTTTAACCTTAATGCAAGAACCCCGACTTCTCAAACAAATCGGGGTTCTAATAGATAATTACTTACCTAGTACAGCGCGGCGGAAATAAACTACCCATTCCAAATCAACGAAACGCCTATGTTGTATTCATTTTGACTTTTGATTTTTGACTTTTGACTTCCGCCTTGCGGTACTAACGTCCTGCCAATAATGCTTTTGTAGCAGATTCGCCTGCTAATCTCACCTGCCTTGTCAACTGGAAGTTTAACAACGCTAGAACACTCAACTCAGCGAGGAGTGCCATAAAAATTGTTGTCGCTCCAGAGTGTTGTATCGCTGCCCAAGGAAAAGTTGAGAATAACCAGACAGTAGGATGTTTCCACGACGAGATACCAATAAATTCTAGAATCATCGGTGGTAGGAAGCTTACTGTACCTAAAGTCCCAATTGCCCAGAAAGAACGCTTAGGAGTTTTCAGCAAAAGTATCAATTGGGTGATGGTAGCGTAAATCATCATTAAGCTGATAGACAAAGCTATAGCTAAAATTACTTTCAACCTGTAAATATCATTTTGGCCATCATTCGCATTAACAACAGATGTAAGTGAAATCCAAACTAGCCAGGGGATAGTAACAATTGCCAAATTAATAGCGATCGCCACAAGTGCAGGGCTTTTTTCAGCCACAATTAGATCCTGCCAAACACTCTTGTGGCTAGAAACTCCCTGATGTCGATATCTTGCCCAATCTTGTACATCTTGACGGTGAGGGGAAAGAACTGCAATTAAACTTAAAATCAACACAAAGTTGTACAGTGCCAGCAAAATATAGTTTTCTCC
>NZ_JADEXF010000949.1 GCF_015207245.1 Nostoc cf. edaphicum LEGE 07299 | reverse complement strand
GCCAAAGGCGGCCCCTTTCCTCAACAAAACAAGCATTTTGCGACCCTCCCAAGTGAATCCCGTCCCAAGATGTTAGAGGCGATCGCATTGGTTCAAAAGCTCTTATATGAAACTGATGTATCATTTAATGGGCGATATTATCAATGCGATCGCTTAACGATTTACCCGAAACCATTGCAAAGTCAAATACCAGTGTATGTTGCCACTGGTGGTGATGACGGTATTGAACTTGCTGCTAAACATTCTTTCAGCTTGATGGGTGGGCCGCCATTTTCTCTAGAGAGATTGAAGGATACTGTTACCAAATATCGAGCCTTAAATTCTAGTGGTGCGGAAAACTTTGTGCTGGCACGCTTCTTTTTTGTTGGCAAAACATACGATGAGGCGGTGAGTGAAGCGTTACCTTTCGTTCGCAAATTTAGCCAGAAAATGAAAGCTAATTCGGCTGAAGTATTGCAAAACAGTGCGAATCCCAACCAAAAACCATTCGATCGCACAAATATTTGTTTCGATGAAGATTATTTGATTGAAAATTCAATTATCGGTGATGTGGAGACTTGTCGAGACAGAATCAAGAAATTTCAGGATGAATTAAATTTAGGTACGCTAGCACTCAAACCCTCGTCTGCGGATTTGCAAAAAAACCTGGACAGTTTGACGCGCTACAACCAAGAGGTGCGAAATTATGTCTTCTAAACTATACTTGCTTCCTCCCGATGATTTACCTCCCGCTGAGGTAACTAAAGAGGATGGAATGCTGCAAATGGAGCTAGAACAGTCTACTGGCAGATGCTTTTATCTAGCCTGCGATCGCATTACGCGAGTACTGTTATCTAATTGTCAGTGGTATCTCACAACAAATGCCAGCATCCTCACATTAATTATTGACTGCCCTGACTTAGTATCTTACTGGCATATTGTCAGGAATATTCCCCAGTTAGGTAATAGGTTAGAGCGGTTTGCTAGCAATGGGAAAATCCGTGTTTATCCGCCATTTGGGAAGGGGACACCGTTTGAAATCAGCGTAAATGAAATATCTGCTTATCGAGATTGGCTTTGAGGTAAATAGAAACTGGGAATCACACAAAATATAGCTGTCTTCCACCCTGTACTCCTAAAGTGCAGGGTGTTGCAATTTTTATCAAGAAAGAATTCAGTAGGCGCGATCGCACTCTTTGCAACGAATACCCACCCCCAATCGCACCGCCAGTTCTAACCCTATAAGTCAATACAGTTCAGTTAAGGCTAAAACCACCACAAAAATCAAGGATGAAATTTCCCATCAGACATCATCGCTCCTTGAAGTTTGGCTCCTTGAAGGTTGGCTCCTTGAAGGTTGGCTCTTTGAAGGTCGGCTAGTACCAAAATAGCTCTCTGAAGGTTGGCTTTTGACAGGTTGGCTTGGTACAGGTTGGCTTGGTACAGGTTGGCTTGGTACAAGTTAGCTCCTTGAAGGTTAGCTAGCATAAGGTTGGCTGACAACAAAATAGCTCCCTGAAGGTTTGCTTGGATCAAAATAGCTCCTAAAAGGTCAGCTCGCAGAAGGCTGGCTTTTGATAGGTTCGCTCCTTGAAGGTTGGCTTGCGACAAGTCAGCTTTGTTAAGGTTAGCTCCCTGAAGGTTGGCTTTTGACAAGTTAGCGTAGCTAAGGTTGGCTTGCGACAAGTCAGCTTTGTTAAGGTTAGCTCCCTGAAGGTTAGCTTCTGATAAGTTAGCGTTGTTAAGGTTAGCTCCCTGAAGGTTGGCTTCGGACAAGTTAGCGATGTTAAGGTTAGCTCCCTGAAGGTCTGCTTGGTACAAAGTAGCTCCCGAAAGGTTAGCTACCTGAAGGTTGGCTTGGAACAAAGTAGCTCTCGAAAGGTTAGCTCCCTGAAGGTTTGCTCCCTGAAGGCTTGCTGATCCCAAAATAGCTCCCTGAAGGTTAGCTCCTGATAAGTCGCAACTCACACACTTTTTGGTATTCAGCAGCTGCTTAACCTGTTCAGGATTGGCAGCATATCCGGGAGTAGTTAAAAGAGTAGAAGTGCTAACACTAATAACCAGAAAAGCTTGGTAAATGTTTAACTGCATCGTAGTTCATTATACAATTCGAGATAATTCTCTCATATTTGCATTTTTTCAGCTTCTTACTCCAAATTTTTCAACGTGATAGCAAGATTACAGAGATGTAGCGATCATCTTATTAGAAAAAATACTTCCAGTTTTGATGAACCCCCAGAGGGATTTCGTAAGTCAGTGACTTGATTTGACAGGTTTTAATTTAAACGCAGAGGTACGCTAAGGAAAGCGCAGAGGGGCGCAGAGTTTTTACTATAATGATGCAGTTAGCCACGCATACCAATTTTCTAACCCAGCTCCAGTAGTTGCAGAAACCTGAAAAATCTGAATTTTGGGATTTACTTCTTTAGCATATTCTATGCACTTTTGAACATCAAATTGCAGGTAAGGTAGCAAATCGATTTTCGTGAGAATCATGATATCACTTGCACGGAATATATGGGGGTATTTTAGCGGCTTATCTTCTCCCTCCGTAACGGAGAGAATCACAATTTTTGCCTGTTCTCCTAAATCAAATAAAGCTGGACAAACCAAATTTCCGACATTTTCAATCATCACAACTGAATTTAGTGGAGGATTCAGTTGTTGTAAACCCCTCTCTATCATTGATGCATCTAAATGACAACCTGTTCCAGTATTTATTTGACTGACTTTAG
>NZ_JADEXF010000948.1 GCF_015207245.1 Nostoc cf. edaphicum LEGE 07299 | reverse complement strand
ACCTATAATATCATGATTTTTTTAGTTTAATTATGTTTTTTCGATATCATTACTAATAGATGACTGAATAGTTATATACTTGATAAAACTCACAGGAAACATAACTCCTGGCTTCTTAGTAGGAGGATTTAGTGTGTTGAATATTCTGTCCCAAAACCCCTGAATGCCATAGTTTCCATTAAAGCAAGTGTGATGAAGATCGTGGAAATCTGATGGAATGAAAAATATTGACAAAGAACTATGACCTTCTAAGTTGTAAGCATTGCCTATAACGCTCCATGCACACAATTGAGTGATGTCATATCCAAATATAAAAATAGGTAAAACATCAGCGATCGCAACAATAATATATTCAACCAAACTCTTATGTCCAGCAACAAAACTTGATGAGTCACGAAACTCATGATGCTTAAGATGGATTTTCTGCAAGAATTTGGTGTGCAAGAGGCGATGAGCAACATAAAAACAGAAATCAGCAGCAACTATTCTCATCAAAAACCATCCAAGGTTTAGAAGTAAGCTATTTCCTCTATGAACCTCTGGAGCTAGATATAGAATTATTAATGCTGATAGAAAAGCTTTAATTTCTCCTGTTATAATCCCTCTGATAGTAAAGGAAGGAAATGCTTGATTTTTGACTTTCTTGACCCTTGCTGTCAGCTTATCTCTTAAAACCTCGTTATTTTTGATTCCTTTCTCAATAAGAATGCCAATACTATAAAATGAGATAGAACCAAGGAGCCAGTACAACAGTACCTGCGTGATAAAGTCGATCTTAATATTGTTTAACAGCAAATAAAATACTTGCTGAACAATCGTACAACTAACAGCAATCTTCAGATAAAATTCGATATCAGAACAGAAATTCAAAATCTTTTGCATTTCTGTGACCTTATAATATGTGACTGAGGCATATTCTGTTAATCTTTAATATCTTGAACAATCCGAAAACCAGCGTGTTGATAAAAATTGGGACGGAACCAGTTGCGGTAATATTTTAAAGCTTCTGTACCATTAGTTATCCAACATCCTCCTAACATCATTTGATGTTTATCATCAAAAAAGATGGCAGAATTATCCTCATAAAGAAAATGAGGTTGATATCCTGGAAGAGGGTTTAAGTTATTACTTAACCATTCCCAAACATTCCCACGTAAATCATACAATCCCGAAGAATTTTTGGCTGTTTCTAACATCCCAACAGGACTAGGGGAGCCAAATTTTAAATTGAGATTATAATTTTCTACATCATCTAATAAACTATTACCATAAGTTGCTAAATGGTATTCTGGTTCACTCATTAAGCGAGTATCTTTTCCTTGCCAACGACAATAAGCCATTGCTTCATAATGATTGACTTCCACAGGCCAATCTAAGGGTAAGTCAATTTCATCAAACATGGCTCGATATTTATAGCTACCATTTTCATGTAACCAAAATTTGGGACATTGAATATTGTATCGAGTTTTCCAATTCCAAGATTCTTCATCCCAATAGTCTTGATTTTCGTAACCACCAGCTTTTACAAAATAAATAAAATCGGCATTGGTAATCAGATATTTGCTGGCGAAAAAGGGTGCAACTTCAACAGTGCGATCGCCATAGTCAATATCCCATCCATAAGTGGAGTCATCTAAGGCTTTACCGAGTTTGACTACCCCACCAGCAACTTCGATCATTTCGTTCTCAGGAGTATAACCATTAAAAGGGGCATATTGCCAATTTTGGGGACGTTTCACTCTCTCAATTGGTAGTTGGCGAATTAACATCGAAGAAGTTTCAATGTGAATACGTTGGTGTTCAACGCCCATCATTAAAGCCCAAAGAGGATGACTGGAATGAATTGGCAAAGTAATTGGGGTTGTCTTAATTAGTTCGGAAATTACGGAATATGCTTGTTCTCGATACTCCCAAGTTTGGGCAACTTGCGGCCATTTCAGATGAGCGATCGCTTCATTTAATTCCTCTGGTATTTCTGGATCAACTCCAATTTCAAACAAAATTTCATACTCTGGATTGAGGCGTTTTTCTAATAATCCTACCTGAATTAATTTATTGATGTAGAAAATAGCTGAATGTCCCAGATAAAAAATTAGAGGATTTCTCAAAGGGTCAGGATTGAGATAAAATGTCTCTTCCCCAACTAGACTTTTCAATAATATATCTTCCAGTTTCCACGCATTCTCAAAGTAGTCGAGGATAACTTGGTTATTACAACTATCAAGTTTTGGAGGTTTAGCAGATTGCAGACTATTCATGGTTAAATTGCTATTATAGAACAATGAAAGAAATTAATTATCTCGAAATCTGATTTGATTCCTAAATTTACTTACATAGCTAAGGAACACGAAAGAAAAAATAAATATGTACTGATTTTTTTGAAAAACCAAATATGAATCCTATAGAATGTGTTAAACACAATAGGATTGAAGGAGGTATCAAATAAGATTCTTAAATATGACAGATTTATTATTTAATAGCAATACTTATTTTTCAGTAATTAGTTTTTCAAATAAGACTAAAACTTTATCGACTTAGTGTAGTAATACCGTAAATTTGACTAATTTAATTCTCGTTGAATAGTTAAACTATTAGCCAAGAAATAAGTCAGTGGTAATAAACATAACAAGATTATTAAATGACTACAACTTTGCAAAAAACATCTCCAATAATCATTGCACACCGAGGCGCTAGCGGCTATCGTCCAGAACATACT
>NZ_JADEXF010000947.1 GCF_015207245.1 Nostoc cf. edaphicum LEGE 07299 | reverse complement strand
GGGCAGGGGCAAAGTAACATCTTGAATTGTTGCTTCGGGTGTGACCGGGGAATCATCCAGCTTTTCTTCTTGATTTTGTTCAAGAGATTTTAGTCTAGTTTTTAAAAACTCAATTTTATTCTCTAACTGTGCTTTGACTTCGTTCATTGCAGTGGCAAGGTATGCCGTCCGATTGTCAATTTCATCCCTTATTGTTTCCTGGTCAGGCACAATTGAGCTTACTTGGCTTGTCGTGGCTAGCTGTTCCTCCAGCTTGGCTAGTCTATCGTCAATATTGGCTAGTCTTTCATCGCTGTTATCTGCCTTGTCATGGCTTGTCAATTGACTAGGCTGTTGACTTGTCATGGCTAGTCTTAGCCCAGTAGCTACCAAGTCGGTAAGCGTGATATTGTTGATTTCACAATAGTTTTTGGCTTCTTCCAGTAGTTCAGCGTAATTATCGAAGCGTAGGGATAGCTGCTTTCTTGGCTTGTCGTTCATAGGAAGTGTGGCTAGTCTTGACTAGTCAAATAGTAACATTATGGCTTGTCATTGACAAGCCAATTAGCGGGATAATTCATCAAATCTTGTATTTTCATGCTTTTATAGTGCCCTATAGTGGTCAAAGGGGCATTAGAGGACTACAAAGGCATGGCTACAGCAAAAAAATCAAAAGTAATTGCGACGAACACCGTAATAATTTATTGCAGAGTGTCTACTGACCAACAGGAGAAATCAGGGCTAGGATTAGAAGCTCAATTAGACTTGTGCAGGCAAGTAGCCCAACAATTAAATCTAGAAATCATTGGAGAATTCCAAGAAACTATTAGCGGTAAAATAGACCCAAAGCAACGCCCTATTTTCTGCCAAGCCGTGACATTAGCACAAATGAATGGATCGAAGATTTTAGTAGCTAAACTAGACCGCTTCAGCCGTGAAATGCACCACGTCAGTGGCTTCACTCAAAAATATATGTGGGGAAAAGAAACACCAGATTTATTAATAGCTTCTTCGCCTAAAATGAGTCAGATGGAAATTTATATCTGGGCTATGCTAGCTGAACAAGAAAGAAAGCAAATAGGTGAGCGCACCCGTGCAGCCTTGGCAGTCAAAAAAGCGCAAGGGGCACAACTAGGCAAGGCGGGAAGAACGGCTTCTGTAGCGAAAGCTAGGGCAAATTCGGAAGATGCGATCGCACTTGCCAAACACCTGCGGGGTGAGGGATTAAGCTATTCAAAAATCTCTGACCAATTAAACGAATTAGGGCTGATGACCTCAAAAGGTGGTCAATGGTACGCGGCTAACATTCGACAAAGATTGATGAATATTGGCATCAATTAAACCAAGCAATTAACTACTATTAATATGCGGTCTAGGAAAGTGCGATCGCATTTCCTTTGTTGGTAATCTTGGGATTGCGATCACACTTTGGGATTTCAGAAGATGGCTAGGCTTTAGACTGGCAAGGATGCCAGAATAGACCCGTCAGGATGCCCTAGAAGGGCATCATTTTTACTTGGCAGTATGAATCATCGTCTGTAAAATCTGCCACGAAGAATTGAAAATTTTGACTTCATTATCATCAGCAGGCTGCCATAGAATAGGTTGCTTGCCTCTGATTTTTTGGGCATTTTCAAAAAGCACCGAATTGATGAATCCGTAAGCCCAGATGTTGCCTGATGGAGAGCAATAATTTAGGTAGCCTGCCCCAATGATATAGCCGCGTTTCGCGTCTTCAGGGGACATATCTAAATATTCAAAAGCGTAGTCTGACGCTGTTGAAATGCCAGAATGAAAGAATACCCAGCCACGGTATTTAGTCTCTCTGTACCGATATTCTTCTCGTTTCTCGCCCAATGCCAGTGCATAGGCGAAAGGTGCATGACAAGTCATTGCCCGTACAGTTGCAGGGCATTCATTTGATAGAATGGACATGGTATCAATCCAATTAAAAACATCAAAAGCCAGCGTTCTTTAACAGCGTTGGCTTTCTTAATTTTACCATCTTTCCTTAGTCTCTATAATTCTTATAACTATTGTATCATATACCTTATAGCGATTTTACAGTGTCCTCGTTCTCTTCGTTTGACGTATAATTAATATCCTCTTTGAGTTCTATATCTGCGGTCGATACTGAGAATTAAATGTACTCTAAATTTGAAGATTGCAACACTTTGGAATAAAGCCCATGCTTAAGGGCATTTCTTGATACTATCCTCTTACCCAGGCTTGTTCGTGCCCCAGTGCTATAAATCCAAGGTTTATTATTATTAATTCGTTCTCTCGCTGCCTGCGCTCTTTCATAATTCCACCCTGCTTTATAAGTTTTTTGTTCCCTATCGGGAGCTACGCTGTAAGTCTTAATTTCAGGGATTATCTGGGTAGCTACCGGAGTTGGTTTCTTTTTCTCAAGATTGCTTTTTTCAAGCTTCTTTTTCTCAAGTTTTAATTGCCTTTTTATCGCTTTCTGCTTTCTGCTTTCTTACTTCTTCAAGATTACAGAAAGGCTCAAACTTGAATTGAAGTACTTTAGGGCTACTTTCAGATTCCCATTTTATTTCCTGAAGTTTCTTGATAGGTTCGGGACTTAAAGTTTTCTTTTTCTTCGGCATTATTCACCTTGGAAACGTGAAAGAATGCCGTCGATTGAGTAGCTATCTTTCACCATATTCAGAATTTCTTCGTGTGTTTTTGGTGGAGGGGGGGAGGGTAATTTTTTAGTTTGGTTTTGGTACAG
>NZ_JADEXF010000946.1 GCF_015207245.1 Nostoc cf. edaphicum LEGE 07299 | reverse complement strand
AACTCGCCTATCTGCTTCCCCCAACAGTCGTTTTAACAGTTCTATAGCTTTGCCTGGTTCTTTTTGCGGCGAGAGAACATCTAAGGGAATCTCTTGAATAAAATTCGGGTCTAAATGCCGCAGTCGAGTAGTAATTAAGACTTGGAAGCGGTTATCTTTGGGAACGACTTGGCGGAGGTTGTCTAAATCAGTTACGTCATCGAAGACGATTAAAATTGGCAACTCAGAGTTAGGATATCTAGACCAACACCAAGCGACTTGTTCTTTAAGGCTTAAAAGTCTTCCTCCTAATTCTTGAGGAATCTCCAAACCTAACTGCAACCGGAAAAACTCTAAAACTTCGGCGGCGAGATTGGTTTTTCTGTCGTTAAACCAAGCACTTCCGCCATAATGTTGTTCGTATCGTTTGACGTATTGAGTAGCTAATTCAGTTTTGCCCACGCCACCCATTCCCGCTATGGCGACATAATCTCCGTGCTGCAAGTCTTTATGCACCGTTGCCAATTCCGTTTCTCGCCCGACGAAATTGATGGAACCGCAATAAAGAATAGATTTTTTGGGAGTTAACTTTGTCCGTTCCCCGTCGGACGAGTTTACTCAAATCTTGATGTTTTGCGTTTCTACATTAATATCTCTCTGAGCAAAATTAACAATTTTTTCAATTGTCTCAATTCTAATTTGATTCGCTGGAGATTGTGATTTAAGTGCTTCTGCTATATTTTGGAGAACTTCAGCCAAATTGGGTAGCGGTTCCGCTTTCGCTGCTTGTGCCAATTCTTGTGCAGCTTGAGCTACTTCAGGATTAGCTTTAGCCGCAGATTCCACTTCTAGTACAGCTTTGCCATAATCAAGTGGTTGCTCTGGTGCTTTCTCAATAGCAACTACAGTCTGGAGAGAATGTTTTTTCAGGGTGACGAGAAACTTGCCAGTCTTATCTAATAAGTTTTCTGTTACCTTTTCGGTTGTTTTTTCTAAGGCTTTGGTGGCTATTATAGTGCCAACAGCGATCGCCGCAGTTTCAAGTATCATATCCTGCCTTAGCTATGTGTATCCTATTAATACACTATTTTTGTTCTCAATTCCGCAGCTAAGTTAAAAAACCCATATTCTACTCAGCGTTACGGATTTTGCAGAGTTCAGCATTACTTCCTCAATATATTGCGTGTGATATCTACGCTTTTTGAATTGAAACCAGTTGCCGTTACTAAACATCGCTACAAACATCGCGCTTTAAGTTACTAAAATAACGAGTTTAGTTACCACCACAACGATTTTTGTTACAAACATGATAATTCTCGTTACAATATTACGAGTTTGTTACTAAAATAATGAGTGTAGTTACTAACGCTACGATTTTTGTTACAAACATGATTATTTTCGTTACAATGTTACGAGTTTAGTTACCACCATTACAATTTTCGTTACAAACATCATATTTGTAGTGGATATTGCTGAGTCTATCGTTACATTAAATACCAATTTTGTGGATTTTACTCAACCAAATTTAAGCTGAAGTAAGGCAAGCTAGTTCTAGAACACAATATAAATAAGATAATTATGCCTCGTCAAAAGCGTACATATCGCGTTCTAGAAAAAGCTGAATTGAGAATGTCCGGACTCAAAGCAATTGATCCGAGTATGGATTTTGGGGATGCTCGCAACTTGCAAAATATCACACAAATAATTCAGCAGTATCGTAGCAAAATAGAAGCTTATAATACTACTCTAGCTTTGATTGACTCTTACAAAAATGAGATGAAGGATTTGGAAACAACTTTGAGCGACTTGACGGAAAAAATGCTCCTTGGAGTTGCTTTTAAATACGGCAAAGACAGCTATGAATATCAGATGGCGGGTGGTGTTCGCAAAAGCGATCGCATCCGTAAAAGCAGAGCAACCCGCTTGAGATCGACTTCAGAGGAAGCAGCTACTAAAGATGCTACACCTGCATAAAAGCGCCTCAGACTTAAGTCTGCACTATTGAAACAAAGCCTGTTTTCAGCAGCTTTTTAGGCACGAACAGGAACTGCTAATCGCTGTCATGCTTTAATTTTAGATTGTTCTGTTATCTAAAACAGCAAAGAAGTCCAAACTTACGCGATGTTTTATGCTGTGCATTTTACTTTAGTCATCAGAAACTTTACGTAAGTCTATTGATGTAACTATAAGCAAACTCGGTAAAATTCGTGAGGTTTAACAGATATAAATTAACTAAAGTTAGCTTTAAATAGCAGTCAATATCTGTTAAGCCAAACAAATTTGTAATAACCGCTTGATTGTTTATAAGCGACTATTGCTCAATATAAATTTATCTACTGATGAGCAACTTGAATAACGAAAGACTAAAACTTAAACTTCATCAGTTGCGTTTAGTTCCATATCTAGCAATTGGTTATCTGATTTTTTATTTCAATTCCAACCTAGATTTAAACTACATAGTTAAAGGATATTTAGTCTTAATGGAATCTCAGCTATGTATAATCGTTATTTATTTCTTGACGGCAAAATTCACTAGAAACCAGATAAACGATCGGGAAACGTAAAAAACTTTCTTTGTTTTGTAGACCAATAGATATTTATTAGACTTAATTAAGGAAGAAAATACTATGAAGACTAAATCTACAGCGATTATACTTTGCTTTTTTGGCGGCTGGCTGGGAATTCACAAATTCTATTTAGGACAAAATGTAGCAGGTATTTTGTACTTATTGTTTTTTTG
>NZ_JADEXF010000945.1 GCF_015207245.1 Nostoc cf. edaphicum LEGE 07299 | reverse complement strand
ACCCAGAGGTACAGTAATCAACTTCTTAGACGACTTAGAACAAGCCATTGAATTCGTTGGCGGCTATCCCATCGTCATCAAGCCACTAGATGGCAATCATGGACGTGGGATCACCATTGATATTAGAACTTGGGAAGAAGCTGAAGCCGGATATGAAGCTGCCAGACAAGTTTCCCGATCAATTATTGTCGAAAGATATTATGTAGGGCGCGACCACAGGGTACTAGTCGTAAATGGCAAAGTAGTAGCAGTAGCCGAACGCGTTCCGGCTCATGTCATTGGCAACGGTAGATCCACTATTGCCGAACTGATTGAAGAAACAAACCTTGACCCAAATCGTGGTGAAGGACACGATAACGTTCTGACCAAGATTGAACTAGACCGCACCAGCTACCAGCTGCTAGAAAGACAAGGTTATACCCTAAATAGCGTGCCACCCAAAGGTACTATTTGTTATCTCAGGGCAACGGCAAACTTGAGTACAGGTGGTAGTGCCGTTGACCGTACCGATGAAATTCACCCAGAAAATCTTTGGTTGGCACAACGAGTAGTCAAGATAATCGGTTTGGATATTGCCGGACTCGATATCGTCACCACAGATATTAGCCGTCCTCTGCGGGAAGTGGATGGCGTAATTGTCGAAGTTAACGCTGCTCCCGGTTTTCGGATGCACGTTGCCCCAAGCGTGGGTATTCCCCGTAACGTCGCTGGTGCAGTGATGGATATGCTGTTTCCTAACGAGCAATCTAGCCAAATTCCCATCCTCAGCATCACGGGTACTAATGGCAAAACCACCACTACTCGACTACTAGCACATATTTATAAACAGACTGGAAAAGTAGTAGGTTATACTACTACCGATGGAACATATATCGGTGATTACTTAGTAGAAGCTGGCGATAATACGGGCCCCCAAAGTGCCCACGTCATCCTCCAAGATCCCACAGTAGAAGTAGCAGTACTGGAAACGGCTCGCGGTGGCATTCTCCGCTCTGGATTGGGCTTTGAAGCCGCAAATGTAGGGGTGGTATTGAATGTAGCATCCGACCATTTAGGAATCGGTGATATAGATACCATTGAGCAGTTAGCTAATCTCAAAAGTGTAGTAGCGGAAGCTGTATTCCCTGATGGCTATGCGGTACTTAATGCTGATGATCGCCGCGTCGCCGCTATGTCAGAAAAAACTAAAGCTAATATTGCTTACTTCACCATGAATCCCGATTCGGAATTAGTGCGGAAGCACATTCAAAAGGGTGGAGTAGCGGCAGTATATGAAAATGGCTATTTGTCAATTGTTAAAGGTGATTGGACACACCGCATAGAAAGAGCTGAAAATATACCTTTAACAATGGGCGGACGTGCGCCGTTTATGATTGCCAATGCTTTAGCAGCAAGTTTGGCAGCGTTTGTGCAAAACGTCACAATTGAGCAGATTCGTGCTGGTTTGAAGACCTTCCGGGCTTCAGTTAGCCAAACACCGGGACGAATGAATCTATTTAATTTGGGCAACTACCACGCTTTGGTGGACTATGCCCACAACGCAGCCAGTTACGAAGCGGTAGGTTCCTTTGTGCGGAACTGGACTACAGGACAACGAATTGGCGTAATTGGCGGGCCAGGCGATCGCCGCGACGAAGATTTTGTTACTTTAGGTAAATTAGCAGCGCAAATTTTTGATTACATCATCATCAAAGAAGACGATGATACACGGGGACGCTTACGGGGTTCAGCTGCCCAGTTGATTATTCAAGGCATCACGGAAGTTAAGCCTGATACCCGCTATGAATCAATTCTGGATGAAACCCAAGCGATCAATAAAGGCTTAGACATGGCTCCTGATAACAGTCTGGTGGTAATTTTGCCAGAAAGCGTTACTCGCGCAATTAAGTTAATTAAGCTGCGTGGTTTAGCCAAGGAAGAGACACACCAAGCAAATCCCGGCACAACTATCATTGATTCCCAAAATGGGATCGCGCCTTCTTCTGTGGTGAATACCTTGCTGTAGCCAGGAATCAGGAGAAAGCAGTGTGCTGGCTCCTCCTGACTCTTTTAATTACTGTTTTTCTTCTTCCTGATTAGTTTCCTCGCTGGGAGTTTTCATCTCCTCCTTAAAACCTCGTAGGGTTTTGCCCAGTGCAGTTCCCAGTTCAGGAATTTTTTTTGGGCCGAAAATTAGAATAGCGACTATGCTAATTACAGCTATTTCTGGCCATCCCAGTCCAAACATATAAATTTCCTCTAAGGCATCTGTAATTAAATATAGACATTGATGGCTCACATCCCATAAGTTCGCCACTGATCGGCGCAACTAACTTTTCATTGGATTGGTAATTGGCAAACCTAACCAACCGCTTAATTCATGAGCCAGCCATTCCAGTTCAGCTTCCGATTTAATTGCACCATCACTACCACCAAGTTGATATTTTTTTACTCCTACCCAAATATCCAATTGTGCGGAAACGGCAATTCTCGTACCTTCAGAATCTTTCGTAAAATGTTTGGGAATGTAAACTAATTTATTAATACTTTGTTTTGGCGATGCACGGGGACGATAAAATTTCCAAGCAAACAACTCCCAAGTTAGGGAAATTTGTTCTGGATTCAGGCGTAAGCATATGCGCCCAAAAAAATGAAAGAAAAATTTATACACCATCATCAAGCCAGCACCCCAAAATGGAAGTGAGAATAAGGCAAAGGGGATGTTGACAGGAAAAGGTGCTGAAAG
>NZ_JADEXF010000944.1 GCF_015207245.1 Nostoc cf. edaphicum LEGE 07299 | reverse complement strand
ATTGATAATTGGCAATGGCAGATGCAAGCTGGTGTAACTAATCCACTTAGCGATACTTTTCGCATTTATAACCCGTCGAAGAATATTGCCGAAAAAGACCCTCAAGGAGACTTTATTTATCACTGGGTACCGGAACTACGGGGCTACAGTCAGTTTACCAGAAATTGAACAGGGGAAATACATTGGCACTAGCAACTATCCTAAAGCGATTCTAGATTGGTCAAAGACGCGTAAAGTTAATGGTAAAGTTGTTTCTGACTTACGAAAGCAAACTAAACAGCGGTTGTTAAACCAGGGGGGAGATGAATACGATAGTGCAATCGCTGCTAAAGAAACAGTTGAGAAATACTGGCAGCATAAAGACAGAGAGTATAAAGAATATCAACAAAAGCTTACCCTGACGCAAGAGTAAAGCATTATCTAGATTTTAGACCAAGCTCCTCTCTCTTTTTACTAAACAAAAATCCTGTTTAACAATGATAGCCTTCTGATGATCACATTGCGAAAGCTTATGTGGACTGAATAATAAGGTATTCAATCCACCATTGTTGAGTTGAGTTACTAATCAGAGACGATCCAGTTAAACCTTGACTCGTCTGAGTCAGCTTTACTCCTGATCCTGATCAATTTTTTCGATATCATCAGGTGTACCAGTGGCAGAAATTTTTGATGTACCAGATTTACCTGCACCTGAATTGCCGCCAGAAGCGCCAGCACCGCCTGAGTGTTTAGAATCAGTGTTGCCTTGTTCATCTTGAAGCTGTTCAAGGCGGTTTTTCTCTTGAGCTTTATCTTTTTGGTCAGCCATATTTTAAAAACATTTTTAGCGTAGCGATCGCTATATACTCTACCACTTTCGTTATTCTGGCGACACCAAAAGCAAATGCTCTTAATTGTCAGTTCTCTTGAATAATCAGCTAGTCGGCACGCTCCCTCCCCATAATACCCTTGGAACCAAATCAGCTAGACTTATTTCCAGAAGTGAATCGTTAGGAATAATCTCTCATGTGGAAACAATACTTGTGAGTGATGACCGAATAAAGGAGAATGCAGATTAAAGAAAAGCGGATTAGAATATTACACGAGCTACTAGCTTTCAAGCAGGGGGTGCGATTCGTCCACTCGAAAATCTACAATTTACCCTCTAATATCAACAATAAATCTACAATCTACAATCTTAATTCTCAAGCTCGTGTCTTTCAGGCAGGAGTCAATCTACAATCGACAAGACGCTACGCACAGTCGCTCTAAGCGTTCGCGATAGCGTCTCTAAGAGTTGCCATGCCGCAGGCTTTACGCTACGCTATCGGCAATCTGCAATCCGTTGACTAAAACTCAGCCATCGCAAGGATTTTGATTTAAGCGTACATTCTTTGGCTTTTAAATGTTTGCCGTAATAATCTGTAAAAAAGTGTGAAAAATCTGCGTTTCATGTCATAGCGAAAGCTAAAATTTGCTTTGCTGCTCGTTGTCCACTGCGAATTGCTCCCTCCATATAGCCACAATATTCAACGGGAGCGGTATGTTCTCCTGCAAAAATGACGCCTCCGGCAGAGTACGGTAAATCAGAGCGCCAGCTTTTCAAGTCTCTAGGAACGAAATAGCAGTAAGATCCCTGTGACCAAGGATCAGCACTCCAGTCATGAGTTGCAGTTGCGAGTGCTTTGGGAGCATTTGGCTTAAGCGTGGATACTGTTTGTTGTGCTAACTCAACGGAGTGTCCAGCAACATTTCGGCTAGGTGTCCCACTGCTTGTACAAGCAAGAATTCCCACTTCACCTGTCTGAGTTACGGTAGATTCCCAGACCGTTTGATAAGGTGTTTCTGCCACGACTAACCCCCAACTGGATTGCTGCCAGAAACGGTTGGAGTACTGAAGTAAAGTCTTAACCGATATCCCATAGGGCAAGTGAGTGATCGCCTCTCGTTGTGCCTCTGTAAGCGGAATTTCAATAGACAAATGGCGCAAAACACTCCAGGGAATTGTGACAACAATCCAGTCGGCAAATACTTCAACCTGTCCCTGAACCGTTTTTAAACTCACGGCAACAGTTTGTTCTTGCTGCCCAATCCGCACAATTGGGGTATTAAGATGGATGCAATCGCCCAAAAAGTGAGCAAATGACATTGCAAGTTGACTACTGCCACCTCGAATTCGCAAATTGCGATCGCCCGAAGTTCCACTGTAAGCAAAAAAGCCAACTCCAATCGCTTCCGGATCGGCAGCATACATTCCATAGGATTGCTGACGAACAACTTTGCAGGCAAAGGGATGAATGGAATGTTGTGCAGCCAGCCACTGGGCTAATGTTTGGGCAGGATCGGCAAGCTGTTCTAATAATTGGTCTAATTTCTGATATACATCATTTAAAGAATCTTGCTGTTGAGACAAGAGCGTTTTTTGAGTAAAGAAATTACCATCAATGTAATAGCACAGGTCATCTGGATACTTAAAGGCAGGCTCAAGCATGAGGTTGAATTGACTGGCATAAGATATCAATGCTGTATGCTTATCATCGACGAATTCTGCACCCAATTCGCCATGCTGTTCTGCTCCAAAAAAGACTGTTTGGACTCGCCCTCCAACTCGTTCGCGGGCTTCAAACACTTGCACATCAAACCCAGCATGAACCAGTTCATAAGCAGCTGTAAGCCCCGCCAACCCAGCCCCAACTACAATTACTCGTTTGCTCATAGGTTGTCATTATCTTGATGCATACTATCACCC
>NZ_JADEXF010000943.1 GCF_015207245.1 Nostoc cf. edaphicum LEGE 07299 | reverse complement strand
ATCCTACACTTGGATTAGATCGCACCATTTCAGTACCAGACGATCAATATATTCTGGATATGGCGGAAGAAGCTGGTATCCGCCTACCATCTGGGTGCAAACAAGGCGAATGTTCTGCCTGTGTCGCCAAACTCATTAGCGGTGAAGTTGACCAAAGTGAGCAAAAATTTCTGCGTCCAAGCGAAGTACAGGCTGGTTATGTTGTGACTTGTGTAACTTACCCTTTGTCTGATTGCACTTTAGAAACCCATCAAGAACAAATCTTGTATAAATCAGCCCTTTACTATCAGCCTGAGTCTGAAAAATCTAAGCGATCGCAATACTAATCAGTTAAGAAGATTTATCCCTCTCCTAAGAAGAGGGATAAGGTTGGGTTGAGGCAATGAAATCCAACATTATTTTTATTTACTTGATATTAGCCGTATCATCGCTGAGTGCATAGCAGTCAACCGCCGAACGATCTGATCGATCTCCAAATCTAATATGCTGTAATCAATGACTGCCTGACGAATCGGTGTATGTCCTTGATTGACGGCTAACTCTTCTATTCTGGCTGTACGCAGTGCTTGCAGGTGCGGCTGGATTTTTTGCAGCGTTTCTTCCAACTCAGGTAAAGGCGGTGGGGGAATCTCCTGCTGTACCGAATCAGCTAACTGCTCTAAGAGTAGCGAAATTTGGCGGACTAAGGTTTCTAATTCCGGGAGTGGCACTGTTCCTCGGAAATGTTCGAGATGTACTGCCAAAACTGTCACGGCGTTAGTAAAACGTCCCATATACAGCAGCAGCGTCATTACTGGTTCTACTAATTCTTGGTGCATTTGGGGTTCGCGCAGCAATCCTTGGAAGGAGGCTTGGGCATTGCCAATTGCCAGTCCAGTTTGTCGCCGTTGACTGATAATGCTAGAGTCACGCTCCTTTATGCCTTGGTAAACAGCCATCACATCCCGAAAGTATTTGTGACATTCTCGTAGCGCTGTGGCGAGTTGACTAGGTAAACGATCGCGTTCCCAATTTGGCCATATAAAGTAATGACTCGCAAAAGCCAGTCCCGCCCCAATTAATGTATTCAACACCCGAAAGCCAGCAAGTTGCCAACTAATAGGATGACCAATATCGATAATTAGTAAGACAAATATTGAGAAGAAAATCACTGAATACCCATAGTTGAAAGCGATTAGGGAAACGCCAAAAAATACTGTCAGCAGAATAATGATGTCTAATACAGGCTTACTGGTGATGGTTGCAAGTAAGATAGCAGCTAAGACAGCTCCTAAGATTGTGCCGCCAACTCGCTGGAAAAACCGTTTGAAAGTTGCACCCAAGTTTGGTTTCAGGACTAATATAATTGTCAGCGTTACCCAATAGCCCATTGGTAAATTTGTAACGCTGTATAATATCACGCCTACAGTTAGACTCACACCAATGCGGAGAGCATGGCGAAAGATTGCTGAGTCTAAGGTAAGGTTTTCTTTGAGTAAACTTAAGAGCGATCGCTGTTCTTCTTCAAATAAAAGAAGTCTATCTATATCTCGTTGACTCATTTTGCTGCGATCTGCCAGAGATTTAGCTGTCTGAGCCGTGTATTGCAATTGCTCGATCAGCTTTTTGAGCGTCAGCACCAAGTTAGTGAAAGCAACGAGGGTTGTGTAGTCGGTTTCACTCCCAGCAATTGCTTTTCTTTGCAGACTTTCTTGTTCTTTCAGTGCTTCATAGATGCGCTTGAGATTTCCCAAGTCGATGCTAGCAGGCTTGCGAGATATGACTTTCGCTATGGCTTGAAGAATGAATGATATTTCTGCGAGTGCATCGTCCACTAATTGCTGAACTGTATAATATTGCTGTTGTTGGAAGTGAGTTTCTAGTAATTCTGTTAAAGCAACAACTAAACCAAGCAAGCGATCGCCATCCTGAATTAGTAGCAAAAATGGCTCATTTATCCAACTCCGAGACGACTGTCCAATCCGTAATGTACCTAAAGCAGTGCGTGCTGTTTCTAATGCTTTTCTAATTTCGAGAATATTTTCAGTTGTTGCTACTTTACTTACAAATGCCTGAATGTAGTTGGCGATACCTCCGGTGGGCTGCGCCAACGCACTGAAACAATCAGCCAAAGCTAGCCGTATTGGATCGTAAGGTCTAAAAGGCCACATTACTAAGGAGAGTAACATTGCCCATCCACCTGCAATTAGGCATAGTAGCGATCGCATGAGTGCAACTTCCAAGTTTCCTGGCTGTGCGATCGTGGTAATAAATGATATCACTACCACCAGGCCGACATTGGCACCAGCATTACCGTATAGCGACGCAAAACCGGAAGCAAGTCCCCAGAGAAGTGTCAGTACCACGGCTAGTACTGGAACTTGAGCGACTAGAGTACCCACAAATACTGAAGCAGTTATTCCCAAAGTAGCCTGTGCCATTGTCTTAGCTTTGATTTGGTAAGGGCCACCAATATTCGCTAAGTTGACAAAGTGAGCCATTAAACCAACGAATAATCCGCTTTCTCTTTGGTTAATGAGTTGCCCAATTAGCAGGGGAACTCCCAACGCTAACACAGCTCGTAAGCCGTTGGATATTGCTGGTTTTCCTGGCTCTGATTGGATCAGAAATCTGAGGAAATTACTTCGATTCAACTGCATTGTTTTTGTTAACAAAACAAAATTTTTCTCAGAATTATCTTAATATTTTGATATATGCAAATTTATTTTAATTGATGGTGGGCAATTAA
>NZ_JADEXF010000942.1 GCF_015207245.1 Nostoc cf. edaphicum LEGE 07299 | reverse complement strand
CCGCAAGAGCAGTGAGTGCTGAGTGCTGAGTTCTGAGTGCTGAGTCCTGAGTCCTGAGTCCTGAGTTCTGAGTCCTGAGTCCTGAGTGCTGAGTTGAGAATCTCACTTCTTAACTCAGCATTCAGAACGGGCTAAACGCCCTGCTTTCGCTAACAGAACTGTTTTGCCCCATAACCCATATTTCAAAACTTAGGTTTTGCAGCAATCCTAACTTCTTCCTCTTTGCCTGGCTCTCCCATTTCCTTAGCTTTCTCTTGATTGACGCTCACCAACACCCCACCAGCATTATCAGTTTTCACTGTCAGTTGCTCTTGGGCTTTCCAAACTCGGTGAGTTCCCTCTGGCAGAATACCCTCAAACTCGGTTTTGCCATCGGCTACTATACGAATCCAAGATGAGGCTTTCAAAGTTACACCAACCTGTACAACCTGTCTCTTTTGGACACCGCTTAGGGTATCGCTGACAGGTTGTACCTGTGTTGACTCTTTTAGTTGAGCTAGTTCTGGTTTAATAACAGACTTTTGTTTTGGATATGGCTGGTTTGGGCTATTACTCGCTTGTAGTAACGCGTTATTTAATAACTGAGATAACCCATTTACAGAACATACTATTAGCAATATGTAAAGAAAGTAAAGATGAACTGGACGTAGTTGAGCCAAGGGTGAATTATTCCCCCTACTCAGAGGGCTAACTTGTGCAGAACTGATCGGAAAAGTGCCAGAAAATTCTACTCCATTCAAACCTAGTGCATCGGCAAATTGTCTGATTAAACCCTGAATATAAACTGGTTCTGGTAGATCGTTTAAATTACCTTCTTCGATCGCCTGCAATAATCGTTGGGGAATCCTGGTCAATGCAACCACTTGCTCTAGGGATAGACCCTGTTCTTGACGCAATGCCCAAAGTTGAGCGCCTAATTCTGCCAACTTTTCGGCTCGTTGTTCCTCTAATGAAAGTGATGGCTGGTGCTTATTTTTCTTTCTTAGCCATTTCATGCCTACTGACACTCCTTAACTCCACTGAATCAATAATTAGGTTGCGCGATCTGATCTTGCAAAAAGTGAATCTCACGATCTTTGAGGGAACGATATTTACCCTCTGACAAAAAAGGTTGCTTTGGAGTTTGTAATTGAATTGGGCCGATAGCAGTCCGATGCAGCTTGATTACTGGGTATCCTAACTGTTGAGCTATACGGCGAATTTGGCGATTTCTTCCCTCCTGCAACACTATTTCTAAAACGCTTTCCTCGGTACGACGTTCGATTAGGCGTACCTTAGCGGCCCTGGTTTTTCTACCCTCCAACATCACACCTTGACGCCACGTCTGTAGTACTGTTTCTGGAGGATGTCCTTTGACCAAAACATGATATGTCTTGGAAATACTGTGACGTGGATGGGTTAGTCCAAATGTCAGTTCTCCGTCATTAGTCAGGATTAATGCTCCTGTAGAGTCTGCATCTAGACGGCCAACTGGGTGAATACCTGAACCCTCCCGTAATTCTTTCGGTAGTAGATCCAGGACTGTTGTTCTGCGATGAGGGTCGTAGCAAGTCGAAACCACTCCCGCTGGTTTGTGCAGCAATAGATATATTAAAGCCGGACGCTGCTTTTCGGATACAGCCTTACCATCAATTGCGATCGCATCTGTTTCGGGATCGACTTTTTGACCTAAATGTGCCAATACCCCATTAATCCGCACCCGTGACTGCCTAATCATTTTTTCGGCTTCACGACGTGAGGCGATACCCCATTGAGCAAGAATTTTTTGTAACCGTACCTCCATGTGGAAATTGCTTATTTACTGTTATCAATTAAATGATATTTGCATTTTGTAGCGAGTAGGCATAAATGTTACATTTAAAGCTTATTTAATTTCGGTTCAGTTGTAGAGCAAATACTCATAAACAAATTGGTTAAATGCCAGAGCAAAATCCCCAAACAACAAGTGGAAATAAAATCCGCATAATTACGCAAGTACTCACAACAGCAGTTAAGCTCTGGTTGAGATCGCAGACCAGCCAAATATCGGCATTAGAAGTGGAGATTAAAGCTAGCGATCGCCAACTTTTCTCTGGACGCATTCCTTCGGTATCTGTTTTTGCTATTTATGCAGTTTATCAAGGTCTCCTAATTACACAAATTCAATTAATAGCAGAAAATATTCGAGTAAATATCGGTTCCGTACTCAAGGGAAAACCTTTGCGACTGTTAGAAACAGTATCGGTAGTTGGCGATTTGATTGTAGACGAGAAGGATCTGAATGCTTCTCTCTCATCAGACTTATTATCGACTGCTTTGAGCGATCTATTGGTTAAGGTTTTACCAACAGATTACCCCCAGTCACAACCAATCAAGTGGCAAGAAATTATCCTTGGGGACAACCAAATTATACTGCGAGGTTTGAGAGTAACCAATAGTGAAACAACGCCTTTAGAGATTTGTCTGGGCTTACAATTACTCAGTGGGAATAAGTTGCAACTGGTACATATCCCAATCAAGCGCGATCGGGAAGATATATTAAAGGACAATTATGAGTACAATCTCGATCTTGGCTCAGATGTTGATATCGAAGAATTAACGCTGATCCCAGGCAAGCTAGTATGTCGGGGGCGGATTAACGTTAACCCTTGACGAGCGCAAATTAAAAAATATTAATACCCTATTTTAAATGATGAGGCGTCTATTGCGAAGCAGAGGAGCAGCACTTCTCTACGAGGGCTGCGCTCTAT
>NZ_JADEXF010000941.1 GCF_015207245.1 Nostoc cf. edaphicum LEGE 07299 | reverse complement strand
GCTCCTCTGCTCCCCTGCTCCTCTGCCCCCCTGCCTCTCTACCTCCTCATCTCCCTCTACTCTCTCATCCGGCATCAAGGCCAGCTTGGCATTACGAAACCGCAGGTAGTCCAAATCGGTTTTAATTGCACTGCTCCCACCTGACGACGCGATGGTAGTGGAAACCCAACGCCCTTGCTCATCCTGGTCAATGTAAATATCTGGGTTGACTAAGGTTACATCTAGCTTTAGATGGCGATTAAAAATTAGTTGCAACAGATCGAAACCCACCTCTACAGATTCGACTGTGGCCCGATCTGCATCTGTAGGTGTGGCTGGGATAGCTGAAGCTCCAAACTGCACTCCTGTCAACGAAAATTGTGTGACTCTCCCCAGTTTTACCGGACGGTTGAGTGTAGTAGTTAGACTTTGTTGTGCCAACGGCGTTAACTCTGTTTGGACAAAAGTCCACAACCGCCAAATACCAACGAGAACTCCAAACAGCAAAAGTCCACTCAAGGCAATACTACCCCGGCTCAACACCAGCAACCACAAACGTTTGCGGATAGGGAAGGGGGAATGAATATCTTGATTGGTAGATTTAGTCATTTGCTTTCACTGTATTAATCGCCGGATGTCGTTGGCACACACAAGCATTAACTGGCACATTGGTTCAGTATGCCATTTCCAGGATACGCCAACTAAACCCAAGACCCCATTGGTTGAGTTACGGTATTTTCTCGATCCAATACTTATGCTTAATAATATTGGCGTTTTCAGGAAAATCTGAATAGAGTGAAAATTATTCCTGATAATATTGGCGTTTTCAGGAAAATCTGAATAGAGTGAAAATTATTCCTGTGACTTTCCTTGAGGCACAATCTCGAACTTTAATATGAATAAACTTTAAAAAGGACAGATGATTACACCAAGGCTTGTAATGGTACTCATAAGGTATTCTAGTACTTAAGAAGTTATTCAAGAACTGAAACAATAAAAAATACTAGAAAATTACTAGATGTACTCAAAACGTCCAAACACCAAGGGTTATAACCGATTAGCTGACGTAAACGTAGGAGTTGACAAAGGTTCTCTTCGCCTCCAGTTCAGTACTAGGGTGAGTCAGGAGTTCTACGGTAAACGTCAAGCTTATAAAGGGTTAGGCAGAAGTGATACCCCAGAAAACAAACAATGGGCTGATAGCATAGCTAGGCGGATACAAGCTGACATCGATTATCCAGACAGAGGATTATTTGACCCTACCCTGGCTAAGTACCTGGATATCAAGCCGATGCTAGCTACAGTTACTCAGTTACCGACCGCGAGAGCATTACCTACATTAGGAGAATTGTGGAGTAAGTATATCGCTTGGAAGCTACAAACACAACAAATTGCTGAGTCAACACATAGGACACTATACCAAACTACTTACACTACATTGCTAACACCTTTTCTAGATCAAGAGTTTGGAGAAGAAACAGCAAGTTTAATTATTAATACATTGAATGCAAAAAAAACTGGTAAGCACTTAATAAAAACTTTGTACGGTGCTTTGTCTTCTCTTTCCTTGTGGGCAATTAACAATAACTTAGGAATAAACCGAGATTATTTTAACGAGATTAAAGAATCTTATCGACTGCCTAAAAAATCACAACAGTTACAAGAGGAAGAAGATTATAAAGCTTATACACTGGAAGAGAGAGATATAATTATCAATGCATTTTATGAATCAAATAAAAAACACGAGAGAGAAGTTGCGAATTTAATTGAATTCTTATTTCTTACTGGATGTAGGCACGGCGAAGCATTCGCACTTAGATGGAAAGATATTAAATTTGATTCAGGATGGATAATTTTTGGTGAAAGTTATTCTTATTCGTTAAAGAAAAGTAAAACCACTAAAACGGAAGTAATTAGATGGTTTAAAATGAAAGGCATGAATAGATTAATTAATCTATTAAAAACTTTGAAGGAAAAAACAGAAAATGATAATGAATTAGTTTTTAGTAACAAAGGCAAATACTATGACTCACCTAAGATTAGAGTAGCTTGGAACCATAATAACCGTGTAAATGAGGACGGAAAGGCTTATAGTTATCCTGGGGTTGTTAGTAGACTCGCTACTCAAGGATTAATACACGGTTATCTTAAACCCTACTCTACTAGACATACTTTTATTAGTATTCAAGCTAATAACGGTGCTGACTTGGGTTTATTAGCTGACAGTTGCGGCAACAGTGTGGACACTCTTATTAAGCATTATCTACAACCGGATAAGGAAAGAGTACTGAAAGACATCTAAGTAAATAGAGAAGTGTAGTTGAAATTACTCCAAGTAGAGACTCCAAGTAAATATAAAACCTCTAGGAATAAGCCTTCTAGAGGTTATTTTGTGTATGCCACCTACACTAAATAGCTAATCAACAACTAAAATCACACTCATCTTTGAGAGTATTTTTTCTGAAAGGTGAAAGTAGCAGTTATGATTTGATTCATGTAACATATCTATTTAATTATTGAAAACAAACTAAATTATGTCAGATGTATTTGATTTATTAACAAAGTTTCCTGTATTGATTGGTATTATTATTGGTACTTTTTCAACTGTTGTTGGTAGTATATTAGCCCTAATCACAACCATAATTACTAATCGTTTTCAAAGACATAGGGAAAGAGAACAATGGGTTAGAGAAAAACTACAAGACATTTATAGCAATTGTATTAGTTCCCTTTCAACGTTGTCTCCTGACC
>NZ_JADEXF010000940.1 GCF_015207245.1 Nostoc cf. edaphicum LEGE 07299 | reverse complement strand
ATCTAAATCATTATCTCCTTTTTGTGATTTTCGACGCGATTCTAGTGATTCATAGCCATCTAAAAGTTGACGCAGATCAAGTTTTAATTTTAGTTTGCCGATGGTGATTGTGCTTTCACCCATTGCCTCAAGTCCGAGAAGTTCTTGGTAGTCAAGGGGTGGATGTTTAGGATAGTTGGGGACGGGAACCCATTCGGTGATTTCAAGATTGGGAAGACTTTTGTGGATTTTTTTGAAGACATCGCGGAGGATGCCGAGAAATAAGCGGCGGGTTTCTTTGCGTTCGCTAATGGTGATGAAGATTTTTTTGTCTTCGGGATCGGCTTTGATCCGAGCGATGTTGTAGATTTCGTTGTTTTCTTGATATTGCAGCATTACACCACTACGCCAATAGATTTGGTTATGGATTTTTTCGTGGGTGTTGACGATGAAGCGGGAAATGATGCTTTCGGGGAGAACTTTGTAATGGTATTGAAATTCCAAGGTTTTGCCTTGGAGTTTTGTTTCGTTTGGTTGGTCTTTAGGCAGAAGTCCCGCAATTAGAAATTGTGGTGGGTGACATTCTAGTGCAAAGCAAAGCTCAAATTCTTTCATCAGCCCGATCAGATAGCCGTGACGCTTGGTGGGGTAGCGCTCTGGATTGAGGATGCGGGTGAGATCGGCGTGGGTGAAAATGCCTTTGGTTTTAGTTTTGAGGGTTTCATCGCTCAGGAGCGCGTAAATGCCTTCTGTCACCCAGTTGGGTTTGAGGACGTTGGTATCTTTGAGGATGGGATGCTCGCGGAAGTTGAGAACTAAGCCAAGTCGATGGAGGAGATCGATCAGTTGATCTTGGTTTTGTTCTTCGGGAATTTTATTTTCGTGGCAGATGCCGATGTAGCGGTTGTAGCTGATGAAGTCTTCAGTCATGGATTCGAGTTGTTGTTTAACCTCAAACCATGTCAGGGGTAAAAGATCGTAGACTTCTTTGAGGTTGCCGACTTGCTGGAAAATGGCGGTGCGAAGTTCATCAATGCCGATATTGTCTTGGCAGGAGGTTTCGATAATGGCTTGGATGTTAGGATATTTTTCGCGTAATGCCTTGCGGTTGATGTCAAGGGGTTGTTCGTCTTTTTTGTTGCCAACGATAATCACGGGGGACTGTCCGCCGAAGCTTTCGATTAGTTTGAGCCAATATTCGATGCGGTTTTCTTCTTCGCTGGTGCGACAATTACAAACGAGGAGATAGAGGCTGCGCTTAGTCAGAAAAAACTGATGGGTGGCATGATAAATTTCCTGTCCGCCAAAGTCCCAAACATTGAGGCGGATGTCTTTGCTATTGATCGACACGTTCCAAGTTTCTACATTGAGTCCGTCGGTTTGGGATTGATTTTGGTCATATTTATTGCGGATTAGTCGCTTAATGAGGGATGTTTTGCCGACGCTGCCTTGTCCGATGAGCAAGAGTTTGGCTTCGTTGAGTGGACTCACTTCACCGCTACGGAGTAATCGCAAGTAATTGAAAATGTCTTCAACTGAACCAACATTATTAGAAGATCCTAAAATCTCTGGTGAAATAGGAAGCGGATTTCCCCGCAAATCTAGTGTTTCCAATTTCGGCAAACTTTCGATCGCCTCTGAAATCTGGGTAATTCGGTTGTTACTGAGGTGAAGCTGGGTCAGATTAGTTAATTTAGCAATCGCCTCTGGAATCTGGGTTATTTGGTTGCTATCGAGGTGAAGCTCCGTCAGATTAATTAGTTTAGCGATCGCCTCTGGAATCTGGGTTATTTGGTTGTCACTGAGGTAAAGCTGCGTCAGATTGGTTAGTTTAGCGATCACATCTGGAATCTGGGTTATTTGGTTGGAAAAGAGGTAAAGCTCCGTTAGATTGGTTAGTTTAGCGATCGCCTCTGGAATCTGGGTTATTTGGTTGGAAAAGAGGTCAAGCTCTATCAGATTGATTAAATTAGCGATTGCATCTGGAATCTGGGTAATTTGGTTGTCACTGAGGTCAAGGGTAGCTAGATTAGTTAAATTAGTGATCGCCTTTGAAATCTGGGTTATTTGGTTGTTATAGAGGAAAAGCTCCATCAGATTGGTTAGTTTAGCGATCGCCTCTGGAACCTGGGTTATTTGGTTGTAACTGAGGTCAAGGGTAGCCAGATTGGTTAAATTAGCGATCGCCTCTGGAATCTGGGTTATTTGGGTGGAACCGAGGTTAAGGGTAGTTAGATTGGTTAAATTAGCGATCGCCTCTGGAATCTGGATTATTTGGTTAGAACCGAGATTAAGGGTAGTTAGATTGGTTAAATTAGCGATCGCCTCTGGAATCTGGATTATTTGGTTAGAACCGAGGTTAAGGGTAGTTAGATTGGTTAAATTAGCGATCGCCTCTGGAATCTGGGTTATTTGGTTAGAACCGAGGTTAAGGGTAGTTAGATTGGTTAAATTAGCGATCGCCTCTGGAATCTGGGTTATTTGGTTAGAACCGAGGTTAAGGGTAGTTAGATTGGTTAAATTAGCGATCGCCTCTGGAATCTGGGTTATTTGGTTAGAACCGAGGTTAAGGGTAGTTAGATTGGTTAAATTAGCGATCGCCTCTGGAATCTGGGTTATTTGGTTAGAACCGAGGTTAAGGGTAGTTAGATTGGTTAAATTAGCGATCGCCTCTGGAATCTGGGTTATTTGGTTAGAACCGAGGTTAAGGGTAGTTAGATTGGTTAAATTAGCGATCGCCTCTGGAATCTGGG
>NZ_JADEXF010000939.1 GCF_015207245.1 Nostoc cf. edaphicum LEGE 07299 | reverse complement strand
GCGATTTTTAGAAAAACCCTCTAGTAGTGAAATTTTTTCCGATACCGTCAACACTGGCACTTACATTCTCGAACCAGAAGTTTTGGAATATCTGCCAGCAAACATTGAATGCGACTTTTCTAAAGACTTATTTCCCTTATTACTAGCAAAAGATGAGCCAATGTATGGTTACATCGCTCAAGGTTACTGGTGTGATGTTGGTCACTTAGATGCCTATCGAGAAGCTCAGTATGATGCTTTAGATCGGAAGGTAAATCTCGATTTTGCCTACAAAGAGGTTTCTCATGAGTTATGGGTGGGTCAAAATACTTATATTGACCAGACGGCTGTGATTGAAACCCCAGCAGTGATTGGTGACAATTGCCGGATTGGGGCAAGAGTACAGATTGAGGCAGGAACCGTAATTGGGGATAATGTCACTATTGGTGCTGATGCTAGTCTCAAACGTCCCATCGTGTGGAATGGGGCATTTATTGGCGAGGAAGCACATCTTTCTGCCTGTGTAATTTCCCGTGGCACTCGTATAGACCGCCGTGCCCATGTATTAGAAGCTGCTGTGGTGGGTTCGCTTTCCACAGTGGGAGAAGAAGCGCAAATTAGCCCTGGTGTACGTGTTTGGCCCAGTAAAAAGATTGAGTCAGGGGCAGTTTTAAACATTAACTTGATTTGGGGAAACACCGCCCAACGAAATTTATTTGGGCAACGTGGTGTCCAAGGTTTAGCTAATATCGACATCACCCCAGAATTCGCTGTTAAATTGGGATCTGCTTACGGTTCTACCTTGAAACCTGGTTCTAAAGTAACGGTTTCCCGTGACCAGCGTAATGTTTCTCGGATGGTGACGCGATCGCTCATTGCTGGTTTAATGTCTGTAGGTATTGATATTCAAAACCTCGATGCCACAGCTATCCCCATTGCCCGCACAGTTATACCCACAATGTCGGTAGCTGGTGGTATCCACGTCCGGGTACATCCCGATCGCCCTGACTACATTTTGATTGAATTCATGGATGCCAAGGGCATTAATATCTCCAAAGCCCTGGAAAAGAAAATTGAAGGGGCTTACTTTAAGGAGGATATGCGGCGGGCGCTAATTCATGAAATTGGCGATGTGTCTTATCCCAGCCAAGTCATGGAGCGCTACTGCACTGCTTTTGAGAAACTGTTGCATGTTCATACACTCCGCAACAGCCGCGCCAAAGTGGTGATTGATTATGTTTATGCAGTATCTGGAGCAGTTTTACCCCAAATGTTGGATAAATTTGGCGCTGATGCAGTGGTATTGAATGCCAGTGTCAATAAAACGGCGATGTCAATCACCGATCGCGAAGGATTGCTGACTCAGTTAGGTCATGTAGTGGAGGCATTGAAAGCTAACTTTGGCGTGCAAGTATCCGCTAATGGAGAACAGCTAATTTTAGTTGATGAATCAGGCTACCCAATTCGTGGGGAAATGTTAACAGCACTGATGGTAGACATGATTCTGACGGCTAACCCCAGAGGTACAGTAGTAGTGCCAGTTCATGCTTCCAGTGCTATTGAACAAGTCGCTCGTCGCCACGATGGCAGAGTCATTCGCACTAAAGCCAACCCTACAGCCTTAATGGAGGCTTGTCAGAAAAATCCGAATGTGGTGCTGGGAGGTAGTGGAGAGACTGGTTTTATTTTCCCGCAATTGCATCCGGGATTTGATTCCATGTTCTGCATTGCCAAGATAATTGAGATGTTGACTATACAGGAGCGGTCGCTTGCTGCTGCGCGGTCAGAATTGCCCCGCGTAATTCACAAAACTTATACAGTCCGCTGCCCCTGGACTGCCAAGGGTGCTTTGATGCGTTACTTGGTGGAAACTCACCCAGCCCAAAACCTAGAACTCATCGATGGAGTGAAAATTTGTCAACCCTATGATGACAGTTGGCTGTTAGTTTTACCAGATGCTAGCGAACCACTGGTGCATTTGTATGCAAATAGCAACGATCGCGAATGGGTAGATGAGACTGTGAGAAACTACCGCACTCGCGTTCAGACTTTTGTGGAAAGACAACAAGAATATCAACCCGCAGAAGTGTAATTTCTAGTTTGTAATTCGTAATTTGATTTTTTAATTACGAATTACAAGCCACAAATTATTTTCACTACCAGCCCAGCTATCTGTAGTAAATTAGGCTTTTAGTTTTTCCTCTGTAGTTCCTAAAATTATGTTCCAATTTATCATTGAGAACATTCTGGTAAATTTTTCTCAGCGTAATTGCAATCAAAATAAATTAAAGCTTCTCTACTAGAGGGAAATCTTCTAGTTGTGGTATATGGGTCACTGTTTGGACTTGCTTCATATAGCCAAACTTTCAAATAGTAATAATTATTATCATCGGTAGACCATAATTCATAACGGTAATCACCTCCTGACCCCTGACTATTTAAATAGTCAGCTAATGCTTTATTTGATGCAGACAACAAGCTCAATACAGTCAAAACAGGAATTATGGCTACTTTTAGTATTTGGATTAATTTCATAAATGCACAAAAAATTTACCTTCTCTAGTTTCCTCTACCGATGTATGTTTTAGAACTAGTAATCATTCGGAATATTGTGTGAGGATATCGTAAGCCACTTACAAGAAGTTGGGTAGAATGAACCGCCGCCCGCCTTTTCGGTTTATTTCCTAAAACAGGTTACAAAACTTTACTTAGATTAAATGCTAAAAACTTTCAATAGTTCTGGTAGGATATCT
>NZ_JADEXF010000938.1 GCF_015207245.1 Nostoc cf. edaphicum LEGE 07299 | reverse complement strand
ATTTTATCGAAGTTAACCCTCACAAAATTCGTTTTATCTTCTTTTGTAAACTTTTTATCATTATCCGAATCTTTGATAATTTTTAGAAAAATTGCATTTTGACTTGGAACAATAACCCAACTTATTATTCGAGTATTATTTGGGGTGATTTGCTGGAGTTTCTTACCTGATAAATCAGATAGATAGCCAATAGTAGCATCTTCAATGTTGAGTTTTTTATCTGTATTTGTATCTTCGTCAATAATTTTATATAACCAAACTCTTGTAGTTGGCTTGTTTGCTGCTTTTACCTCCAATAAATCGAAGGAGGCGATCGCGGCTTTTTTATTTAATAAAAGATGAGCTTCACCATCTTGCTTTCGATAAAAGATAATGTTATATAATTGGTTACTCCTTTCATGTTCATAAGAACGTGAAACGTTTAAATCAATTCCTTTATCTTCATTCTGCTCTGCAAGACTAACAGGAATCATTAGATAATCTGATTGCTGTTTAATAATTAAATCGCCATAGATAAGATTTTGTTGTGGCTTCGGTTTCTCAGTTGCTTTTGCCTGTTCTGCATTTCTACTAACAGAAGACTTACAGGAAAAAGAAAGGGCAGCTACAATCATAACTGTAGTAATTTTATTTAAAAAGCGATAATTTATCATCAAATTCTCCTAGCAGGATATGTTGCTGTCCTATTTTATTCCCTGCTGGAAAATTAGCTAGAGTCCAATACGCTTCAATACAGTTCAGTTAAGACTAAAAATTATACTCATGTAGGCTGGCTTGAGGAACGTAGCTTGCTTACCGTTCGCGTAGCGTCCCGAAGGGAAGGGTAAACCAACATTATCGAGACTTTGTTGGGTTTATCTGTCGCTCAACCTAACAAAGTCTCACCGAAAATCCTGCCGTACTGAGAAAATCATATTACAATAAAATGCCAAAAACCTGGTCGAGGTTGACCAGGTTTTATCGAGTTTACAGGTTTCAAGTTTTAAACTAATTAACTAACTGAAGGTTAATAACTAGGGTGGACTGAAAAACTAACAAACTCAGCATTCTTGCGTTTTTCCGCTTTAGGATTTGGCTTTGCCTTCTACATTAGGCTTTTTGCCACTTTCATCACATTTGATATGCTGAAATTTGCTTGGGCTGATGACAAGGGGACACTAAGTCATTGACCTTTTTTGTTTAGTTTTATTTGGTTTGGTGTCCTACTATTTAAATTATCACTTAATTGGTGAGTTGCAATCCTTAGTTTACGAAAGTTGACGTTTTGTTAGATTTTGCAATCTAGGGCTATAAATTTGATCCCCAGCCATCTTTTAAAGAAAGTTAAAGGGATCTTGGATAGATTAAGCATAGGAACCAAACAACATTGTCATCAATTCCACATAATCTGATTGTCATCCAGATGGTCGGTGACAATAGGGCCAATGGCATCAATTTCTGCCAATTTGGCTGTAGAAAGCTTGATTTGGGCGGCTAATGCATTGAAAGAGTGCTTGTTGGGGATAACGCCCTCCAGCGATGTCTGGCGACAAACCGCTATGACGCATCTATGCATTTATTTGAGGTTGAGCAATTAACCAAGCTAAAGCTAACTGAGCAAGGGTACAATTATCAAGAAGGGCTATAGGACGCAGTTTTTCTAGCGCTTGTTGGCACGTTCAAAGTTTTCGCCTTGAAACAGTTTATTTTTTGCACGGTTATCTGTTGGGTCAAATTTATGACCGAGAGCAAATCTTCCTGTTAACAACCCGTGTGCTAAAGGTAAATAAGCAAGGATAGAAATATTGTTTTCGATACAATAGGGCAATGCATCTTGTTCTACCTGTCTCCAGAATAAAGAATAGGGTGGTTGTAAACTATCAATACGTCTATAACTTGCTGCTTCTGTTAACTGGACGCCAGAAAAATTAGAAACACCGATTGCTTTCCTAATTATTGCCTTGGACAGGTTCACACTTTATCAGTCTTAGCTTCAAATTAAATCAGAGTTACAGTAGATGCCGATGGAATTGACTACAACTTTTCATGCTCTCAAAGAATGGGCAGTTGCCATAAATGCCTTGGAAAGTGGCAAAACAATTATGTTACTCCGCAAAGGCGGTATCCACGAACGAAATGGACATTTCCAAGTTGCTCAAAAGCAAATTCTGCTTTATCCTACTTATGAACATCAACAAGCTTTCATGCTGAAAGCTGAATATGCCAATAATGTCTATCCAGTAACATCAGGCTGGCATCCTGAAACAGTTCGCATTGGTAGTTGGGCTGAAATTACAGATATTTTGCCCTGTAG
Organism: Nostoc cf. edaphicum LEGE 07299; assembly: GCF_015207245.1. Classification (GTDB taxonomy): domain Bacteria; phylum Cyanobacteriota; class Cyanobacteriia; order Cyanobacteriales; family Nostocaceae; genus Nostoc; species Nostoc edaphicum_B. The sequence continues at coordinate 441 of NZ_JADEXF010000938.1, read as the reverse complement.
TGATGAGTCTATTGTCAACAACTTACTTCCCTTCCATATTTGGAACGAGCATTTTATTAGCGATCGCCTCAAATGGAAAGCACGTCAGCCCCTTTATATTCTCCTCCTACGGGCATATAAACTAACGCAAGAGCAAGAAATTCCCTATTATGCCAAATACGCTGGCTGCAAGTCATGGATTGATTTAGATCGAGAAATTCAGTTGCAAACAGCACAACCAGTTTTATCTAATTTTGCATACAGCCAACTAGTAGAGACAATTCGCCAGATTGTCGGCGATAAGTTGTATGCTCCATCCTTCTAATAACCCAACTTGTTACCCAAATCCCCGATTTCTTTAAAAGGTCGGGGATTTAAATTTAGCTTATAGATAAATACGAAATTGTTTCTTGTCATTAAACGGACGATTGTATACAACCAATATCAAAATAGATTTTATAT
>NZ_JADEXF010000937.1 GCF_015207245.1 Nostoc cf. edaphicum LEGE 07299 | reverse complement strand
AGGCTAAAACTCTGTTATCCAGGTCAATTTTTTAACGAACCGCCTTCGCGTAGCGTCTCGTAGAGAAGGCGCAGAGGACGCAGAGAGAAGAAAGAGAAGGAAAAAATTGCTTAACTGAACTGTATTGCTGTATACCCCACTAACTCAATTAGAATACAGCAACATTTTTAAGAATAGTCATCGGCCCTTGGGTTTTGAGAATCTCCATTTCTGCTGCGTTTCGCACGAGTAGGGCACCAGCGAATCCTAATGAATTCACAGAGATAGATTGGAAATGCTCCTGCGATCGCGGTACGATTAACATCCATTCTCGTGTCGCTAGCAGATTGTAAGCACCAGATTGTTTTGCATCTAAACCCACAGCATGACGCAAAGTGCGATAAATTTCCAGTGTTGCTTGTGCCCCTGCTAATGGCGATCGCACCCAATTAGAATTTAATGGTGCGAAAGCATGTACAAAGGGAAGTTTTGCTAAAGTTGCATTCGAGTTTTGAAATTGTGCTGACGTTAGCAAAGCTTCAATTGGTATTTGCAACCCTGAAGGTGCAAGTGGTAGGGGTACTAATTGTAAGTGCTTGTGTCGCTGACTAGCACCTGCGGTTTTGTTACTGTTGTAAAATGCTAAACCATCGAAATCAGCCAAACACGCCCACATAGCCGTAAAATCTTCCAGAGTGAGTAAGCTTTCTTGTTCCTCGAAGCTACGAGTGATGATTAGCAGATGATAATCTACAACATTGAATTTATTTAAAATACATACATGGGTATCGGAGATATCCGCCACAAATAAATCTTCTTCGTAGGGCAAAAAAGGATTAAACTCTTCACCAGCAGTAGCAGATTGTTTTTCCTGTTTCTTCTTAGCCGCTTTTTTGCGATTCAGGTTAGACAAAATCCGTACCAAAAAGCGCACGCCATCCTGTTCAACAAATTCAAATTCTGTCGGAATCGAGAGTAGCGCCCCGCATTGCAAAGCATATTCAGTTCGTTCTTTAACACTTGTCCATAAAGTGTCAGGTTTAAGTAGGATTTTCCCCTGTGCCATTTTTATTCCTTCAGGCATGATGAAGAGTGCTGAGTTCCGAGTGCTGAGTTCTGAGTTTAAAGACCGCCCACAAGGGGTCTTGCTCAAACCCAAGTACATAAATACTAAGTAATTCTTAATTTCCTCAGCACTCGGCACTCAGCACTAAATTTGGTAAAGAGTACGCAGCGATGTACGTCTCTACGAATGACTATATTCCAATACGGTTCAATAAAATACCAAAGCTTTCACAACAACGCAATACCTTCGCAACAAAACTGTCACAAATCATATCTACATTAGTAATATATCTAATCCTTCCAGACAGCAATGCAAAACGAATCTCGCAACAGAGAACACCCATCAAATAGCATTTTACATAACACTGCTGATGCCAAATACCGTAATCAAGCACCCTGGAAAAAGGCTGCTGCCTCTCTATCGCTGGTGCTGCTGGGATCAGGTATGACATTGGCAGGCGGCTATATTGCTGGAAACTCTCGGCAAATGTCTGAGAGTGCATCTAATTTGGCAGTTAGTCGAGTAAATGCTGCTCTTCCATTGCCAGCCGCCACAGATCCTAACTTTGTAACACGAGTGGTGCAAAATGTCGGGCCAGCAGTAGTGCGGATTAACTCTTCCCGAACCGTCAGAACCCGGATACCAGATGAATTTAACGATCCGTTTTTTCGCCGCTTTTTTGGTTCCCAATTGCCACAATCAAGAGAAAGGGTAGAACGGGGCACTGGTTCAGGTTTTATCATCAGTGCCGATGGTCGGATTCTTACTAATGCCCATGTGGTAGATGGTGCTGATACAGTGACAGTGACACTCAAGGATGGGCGCACCTTGCAAGGTAAGGTGTTAGGAAAAGATGAATTAACCGACGTTGCTGTTATCAAGGTTCAGGCAGAGAATCTACCTTCAGTAGCCTTGGGTAACTCAGATCAACTGCAACCGGGAGAATGGGCGATCGCGATCGGCAACCCCCTTGGATTAGATAATACAGTAACTACCGGAATCATCAGTGCTACTGGACGCAGTAGTAATCTAATCGGTGCTGCCGATAAGCGAGTAGAGTATATTCAAACTGATGCAGCGATTAATCCCGGTAACTCCGGCGGCCCCCTGTTAAATTCTCGTGGCCAGGTAATTGCCATGAATACAGCTATAATCCAAGGAGCACAAGGATTAGGCTTTGCTATTCCCATCAAGACAGTACAACGCATTTCTAGTCAACTCATAGCTACAGGTAAAGTAGAACATCCTTACTTGGGAATTCAGATGGTGGGGTTAACACCTCAGCTAAAACAAAATATCAACTCAGATCCCAACATGGGTTTGAGTGTGAATGAAGATAAAGGTGTATTAGTTGTAAAAGTTGTACCAAATTCACCAGCTGCTAAAGCAGGGATACGTGCTGGTGATGTGATCCAAACGCTTGGAGGTCAAGCAGTCACAGATGCCAGCAGTGTCCAAAGGGCAGTAGAAAATAGCCAAGTCGGGAGCGATTTACGTATGGAATTACGTCGCAATGGGCAGAATCTTAACATAGCTGTACAGCCTGGTGCTTTCCCCGTGCAAGTGCAATAAAAATTTTGCTAGTCAATTGAGTAACAGGGAATTTTTTGGGATGGGTATTTTACTCGTCCCTTTTTTTCAGGTGGCAAAATTGAATTGCAGTAACCACTATTGCCGTCAGATAGGCAC
>NZ_JADEXF010000936.1 GCF_015207245.1 Nostoc cf. edaphicum LEGE 07299 | reverse complement strand
ATTATTGGCAGCATCTGACCAATTATGAGAACCTGTAATTACTCTTTGACTATCAATTACACCAAATTTGTGATGCAATAAATCGCCTTTGGGTAACACAGGTACACCTACTGTAGTAATTGGATTTGACCAAGGATGATTGTCAATTTCATATTTACATTTGTTACTCAGAGCAACGCCCATCATATCTAAGGCTTCGCTGTAAGGACGGTAGGCAAATTGTGGTTCAATTAAAGCGCGAATTTGCACACTTTGTTGATGGCGTTTTTCTAAAATATTGGCAAGAGGCTGTTCAGAAAAGACAAATAAGGCCATGTCAATAGACTTGGTTGCTGAATCTAAAGTTTTACCAATTAAACCGTTACTACTGTTACTCCAAGGTTGAGTTGGAGAAGTAGGCGAAAATTGCACAGTAATTTTGGTATTACCCAAAGTTATTTGTTTAGGTAAACGTATCGGCTTTTGCAAACCAAATCGACTATCTGGTTGACCTCCCGGCCCGTCACCCCACATAATGTTAAATTCTTCTGTAAATAAAGCAGCTAATTCTGGGCTGTCAATCTGCAATAAGTTATTGGCATTGCCTAAACTACTAGAATTTGTAAAATCACCAGAAGTATCACTTAATGTAAAATTAGCTGAAGTGATAATTACGAGGCGATTGTCCACAATCACAAATTTATGATGCATCAAGCTGCTACCCGCTGAACCATCAGCTCGATCGTCTAGCCAGGGAATTTTGGCATTCTGCAAAATTATCAAAGCATCTCTTTGATTAATTTCGGTTGGACTAAGTTGATTATCGTGGTTAATATCGATAAATTGGCGAAATTCGTTGTAGCGTTCTTGTTCTCTTTTATCTAACTTACCTACTTCAGCAGATGTTAAGCTACTCCAAGGTCGGCTATAGATATTTTCTAAAATTATCCTGACTTTTACCCCAGCTTTTTGTCTATCAACCAGTGCTTGGGCAACTTTGGGTAAACGTAATTCTTGCACCGCTACATCTACTGTAGATTTAGCATTCGTAATAGCATCCACAACCTGTTTTTCTAAATCATCCCCCAGGCGAGTTTGCTGACGGTAAGCTTCTTGGTATTCTGAAGACTCAGAATGGTTAAAGTAAGCTTGAATTAACGGCTCTTGTGGTAAGGGTGCTGGACGCTGATTGTAGGACTGGACTCGTTGACAACCAGCGAGAGAAAATATCAGTAAAAAGATATATAAAAAATACCTTTGTCTAGAGATAAGTTGCACTGTAATCTGTTAGAAGTGGATTGGGAGTGGACATATTTATCATTCCCAAAATTTTGTGTTCTGAATTAAGTAGAGAAATAAGTTTCCAAGTAAAGGGAAAAATCCACTATTAGATGTAAAATTACAGATATTTTTTTCAGGATTTGTCCACTAAAACTGTATATGCTGACAAATCCGCAGTCTATCACTAACGTGTGTTCTCACCATTATCGGTTATATGCAAATTTATCTAGATTACAGCGCCACTACTCCGACTCGAAAAGAAGCGATCGCAGTTATGCAAACCATCCTCACTCAACAGTGGGGCAATCCTTCCAGTTTACATGAGTGGGGACAACGGGCGGCAACGGTTGTAGAACAAGCCAGAGTCCAAGTTGCTGGTTTAATTAACGCCGCTACCCCTGAATCGATCGTTTTTACCTCTGGTGGCACTGAGGCAGATAATTTGGCGATTATGGGTGTAGCTCGGTTGTATGCTGTACCTCAACATCTAATTATCTCCAGCGTTGAGCATTCCGCTATTTCTGAGACAGTAAGGTTGCTAGAAATGTGGGGTTGGGAAGTTACGCGGTTGTCTGTAGATATTAAAGGCAGAGTTAATCCCTTGGATTTAAAGGCGGCGTTGCGACATAATACAGTTTTGGTTTCTATAATTTACGGTCAAAGTGAAGTTGGGACTGTGCAGCCGATCGCAGAACTGGGTAAAATTGTGCGAGCGCATGGTGCTTTGTTCCACACAGATGCAGTGCAAGCTGCGGGACGCTTACCCATAGATGTGCAACAACTACCTGTAGACTTACTTAGTCTTTCCAGTCATAAAATATATGGGCCGCAAGGTGTAGGAGCTTTATATGTGCGTCCTGGGGTAGATTTGATGTCTTTACTGAGTGGTGGTGGGCAAGAAATGGGACTGCGTTCTGGTACGCAAGCAGTACCGATAATTGCGGGGTTTGGTGTAGCAGCAGAATTAGCAGCGCAAGAATTAGCTACAGAAACACCACGATTAATTGAGTTACGCGATCGCGCTTTTGCCCAATTATCTGAAATTCCTGGTTTAATTCCTACAGGGGATGTTTGCGATCGTTTACCTCACCATGTGAGTATGTGCTTAGAAAACGCTGATGGGGAAAAACTTAGCGGTAAAACCTTGGTACGACAGTTAAATCTTGCAGGTATCGGCATCAGTGCTGGTGCTGCCTGTCACAGTGGTAAACTTAGCCCTAGCCCCATATTGTTAGCAATGGGTTATTCTGAAAAAGCGGCTTTGGGCGGAATTCGGATAACTTTTGGGCGTGATACTACGGAAGCTGATATAGATTGGACAGTGATGGTGTTGAAGCAGGTTTTGCAAAGGCTAACACCATATTTATCTTTAGTTAAGCGTTAAAACAACTGTGACAAATGGCATACCTGTGAGAATACTAGCCGTATAAACTAGCTAAACACAAGTGTGCAATGAGAGAAATTGGTTTTATAA
>NZ_JADEXF010000935.1 GCF_015207245.1 Nostoc cf. edaphicum LEGE 07299 | reverse complement strand
GCGTATATTCCCGTTACCGATACCTATATTGAGAAAACGGCAGCGATTAATGATGAAATAGATATGTTGCGGCATTCAGCAACGCGATCGCTTTTTGAACGCCGTGATGTCATCGTCGTTGCTTCCATCAGCTGCATCTACGGTTTAGGAATGCCAGCAGAATATCTGAAAGCTGCCATCCCTCTTCAGATAGGTATGGAAGTAAATCAGCGTCAAATTTTACGAGATTTGGCAAATGTTCAATACAGCCGTAACGACATCGAAATGGGTCGGGGAAAATTTCGCGTCCGGGGTGATGTCTTAGAAATTGGCCCAGCTTATGAAGACCGAATTATTCGTGTCGAATTCTTTGGTGATGAAATTGACGCGATTCGCTATATTGACCCAGTGACAGGTGAAATTCTCAAGAGTTTAGAAGCGGTGAATGTTTACCCAGCGCGCCACTTCGTTACCCCAGAAGAACGTCTAGAAGTAGCTTGTCATGACATTGCAGCCGAGTTAAAACAGCAAAAATTAGACTTAGAACAAGCTGGGAAATTATTAGAAGCGCAACGCATAGATCAGCGTACACGCTATGACCTAGAAATGCTACGCGAAGTCGGTTATTGCAACGGGGTTGAGAACTATTCCCGTCACTTAGCAGGAAGACAAGCTGGAGATCCACCAGAATGCTTGATTGATTATTTTCCCAAAGATTGGCTATTAATTATCGATGAATCTCACGTTACCGTACCCCAAATTCGCGGTATGTATAATGGCGATCAAGCGAGAAAAAAAGTTTTAATTGAACATGGATTTCGGCTTCCTAGCGCTGCCGATAACCGTCCTTTGAAGGCAGAAGAATTCTGGCAAAAAGTAAATCAGTGTATTTTCGTTTCAGCAACTCCCGGAAATTGGGAAATAGAAGTTTCTGAAGATCATATAGTCGAACAAGTAATTAGACCAACTGGAGTGGTTGATCCGGAAATTTCCGTGCGTCCCACAGAAGGACAAATTGATGATTTGTTGGGAGAAATTAAAGATAGAGCCGATCGCCACGAACGAGTGTTAATTACCACATTAACCAAACGGATGGCGGAGGATTTAACAGAATATTTGCAAGACCACGGTATAAGAGTACGGTATTTACATTCTGAGATTACTTCTATTGAGCGCATTGAGATTTTGCAGAACTTGCGCGAGGGTAAATTTGATGTCTTGGTTGGTGTGAATTTGCTGCGGGAAGGCTTGGATTTACCCGAAGTTTCCTTAGTAGCAATTATGGATGCAGATAAAGAAGGTTTCTTACGAACCGAGCGTTCCTTAATTCAAACTATTGGTAGAGCCGCGCGTCACGTCCAGGGACAGGCGATTTTGTATGCCGATAATATGACGGGTAGCATGATTAAAGCTATTGATGAAACAGATAGACGGCGTGGTATTCAGACAGCACATAATCGATTGCATGGAATTACACCGCAACCGATTGTGAAAAAATCAAGTAATGCGATTTTGGCTTTTTTAGATGTATCTCGGCGGTTAAATGCAACTGACTTGAAAGTTGTAGATGAACATCTAGATGAACTGCCATTAGAACAGATTCCAGGGTTGATTACCTTGTTAGAAGCACAGATGAAAGAAGCATCGAAGAAATTAGAATTTGAAGAAGCGGCAAAATTGCGCGATCGCATTAAACATCTGCGGGATAAAATGTTAGGACGTTAACGTGAATCTTATGCTCACCAATATTCGCCTAATTAGTGTTCGAGAATATCACAAAATGGCGGAAATGGGGATTTTTCATCCTGAAGAACGCTTAGAATTAATCGCGGGACAAATTATCAGAATGTCAGCAAAAGGTACTGCTCACGAATCAGCAATTACCCGCACAGAAAGGTTGTTACGTCAACGTTTGGGTGACAAAGTTTTATTAAGAATCCAATCACCAGTACAACTTGATGATTACTCGGAACCAGAGCCAGATATTTCAGTAGTGAAGCTGAATCCATTAGATTATGAGGATCACCATCCCAATGCTTCCGAAGTGTTTTTACTGATTGAAATAGCTGATTCCAGTCTCAAATACGATCGAGAAGTAAAAGCGAACGCTTATGCTAAGTCAGGTATTATTGAGTACTGGATTTTAGATGTCAATGGACGCAAGTTGTATATGTATCGTCTCCCTAGTCCAGATGGATACCACAGCGAGAGCATACTTGCAGAAGATGTGACAATTTCACCTTTAGCTTTCCCTGATTGTGCGATCGCTATTCGAGAATTGTTGCGAAAAGTCTAAAAGGCGATCGCCAGAAAGCATCTACAAGATAAAATGTTAGAGCATTAGTGCTTGATTAGGGTAGCAATTCGATGGATGTAGAAATAGCGATGTCCACGACGGGCTACCCTTACCCATCAGATTACGCCAGTAGTTCAGCCAGCAGAAGTTTCCAGGTTTATGTTGGTTTGGGGAATCCATATTGGACTTTACATCGGTGCAGTGTTAGGAATTGTGCATGGTGTAGCAAACATTCGTCGAAGAGTGCCATATCTGTCACTATAAGGACTATATCCACCCTCGTAATTTTTTATGTACCTGCGCCAAGTACCACATATAATCATCAATTTTGTAATTATCAGCAGCTTTAACTATATAATCCTGAGCTAAATCAAAATTATTTTGAGCTTCGTAATATAATCCTAAGTAAAGATGGCTGTAAAAATTTCCCTTTATCCCTTCTGATTGACCAACAATTAAAAC
>NZ_JADEXF010000007.1 GCF_015207245.1 Nostoc cf. edaphicum LEGE 07299 | reverse complement strand
TGTAATAACTGCTTCTCGTAGACACCCTAATGACCGCTTGTTGAAAAATAGGATGAGCTTCAAAACCAGGAAAATCCTCTTAATATATATCGGCGTTGATTGACATAGTGTGCTAGCGGTGGCAATTTAAACTAAATCGTGGAATTAATCACAAATAACAACGACTGTTCGTCTATTTCTGGAAATTCAACTTCCAGGGTATAAGTTGGGTTAAGTTGCTCGCAGCCTAACTCTACATTTAAGTATCCCGAAGTCGAAGATGTTGTCATTGCTAAAGTGCCACTTCCCCGCAGGGTCAAAGTTCCTTTAACAGGTAACTCAGCTTGAACAAGCAACTTCGTAAGTTTACCTAGAGACTGGTATTCTACTCTGATGTTCAAAGCACCAACACTGGTTAGCCATTGTCTTTCTACCACCGGACTGGTTGCTGAAACTGGTAGAGTCAGATTTTCCAGCAGTTGTTTAGCTGCTAGCAACGACAAAGCCATCTGTTGACGCGGTTGTAAATCTGAGTAATCGCTCTGAATAGCGGGCATTGTCTCCAAAGTACTTGCAGACCGATAGGTGCTTCTTAGCACCAATCCAGCTATATCATTTAGTGCTTGAGACTCATTGGGAAAAAAGTTCTCCACCACTTGAACTAATTTTGCCCCCAACGGTACTGAAGATGTCACTAAAGCCTGACATTGTTCTAGCAATTGCTGGAAAACTCTTTCCGGTAAGCGGGTTGGCAAGGTCAACTTTGACTGTTGTACCATCCATCCCCAGCTAGGAACGAGTGTCATTGACGGCTCATCAACAAAATCAGGATATTCGATTAATTGTGTTTCCCAGGGAAACAACGGTGGGTGGTCTTGAGCTTGGATTTGTAACCGATTCTTAAGGACAGATTGAAAACGATCTTGCACAGTAGGAATTTCTCCCAATTGAAAGGTCTGGGGCGTTCCTCCCAATTTTGGCTCACTGTTTTTTGAAGCAGTGGCTTCGTTGAGGAGGTTTTTTACCCCGTCATTTTCCTCACCTTCTACCGATTGCTCGTTATTTTTGACATCATCTGTCAATAACCAATCGAGACACCGGTGTTGTAAGGATTCTGAGTCACTATTCATGAGTAGATGCACCTGATCCGGAAACTAATGAGTTACGAATTTCCCAAGCTTGCTCAAGAATCTTAAACCATCGTTTTTGCAGTTGTGCCATTGACAGCCCTAAAGTTTTTGCTATTTTTTCATCAGCTTGTCCTTGTTGCTTCAACTCTAATAAAGACCGTTGCTTATTGTCCAGCTGTGCTGTATATACTTGCCATTGCTGGGGAGTTAAACCCAAATTGGTGTGCAAAGAAGCTTCCAGCCACTCGTGAACTAATTCCCAACGGTGCAACAGGGCAAACCGAATCAAATGATACTTAAAGCGCTGCTGCAAATAATCTCTCTGACGAGGGGTTAAACCTAAAACCGATTCAATTTCCTGTGCTGATAAATCTTGGAGGCGGAGAGAAAAATAATCAGCGCAGTCAGATTGTTGTCGTTGTTCGAGATAATTCATTAATTCCGTAACAACAACGGAGCGCAAGGTGTCTTCTTCGGGTTCGGGTTCGGCTTGCGTTGCCATTGTGGAGCGCAATTGGTGAATTGCTGGTTCTTCCCAAGAACCGTCACCTTCATTATTGCTACCTTCTGCGGCTTGTTCTATATCTACGCTGGTTTCTGGAGGCTGCTGTTGGGAAAAAGTTTGCGCCCGCAGGATAATTAGCTGTTGCTGACGGCCTGGTAAAGGAATGCGTCGCTTGCCGTAGCGCTCGGTAAATGCCATATACTCGGACAATTCCAAGAGCGTCTGAGGGCGATAAGTGGCACCGAGTTGATTTTCTCGGCGGAAAGCGTTCAACGCCTCTAGATAAAAACTCTGGAGGAAATCTTCAATTATTGTCAGCCGCCCTTGATAGCTCAATTGCTTCTGAGGAGGATTAATATATCGATAAATAATTGCACTCAAAGTACTGTGTAATTCGACCCTGCCCCGATTTGAACCCAACTGATAGTACCTGAGACACTGTTGCAGCCGATGCCGAGCCAGGGTCATCGCCGAGCTTTCTACAGATCCAGAAGCTTGGATACGTTTACTCTCATGACAAATCCGGTAGACTTCGGTGGTAATACGTCTTGCTACGTCGTGGCAATTCTGTTCCGAAGCTTTAGTTGACTGCTGAAACTCCTTGGACAGGAGTTGAAAGATCGCCTCCACGCCTGTAGAATTTTCTCCCAGAATAGTTGCAGATGGAATAGTTGCGGTTGCGGCTGAATTCATAGTCTTGGTTTTCAAAAGACCCTAACTTACTTAAATACAACCTGTACGACTGTGGGTATTGGCTGGTTTGGTTTTACGTATAAGCTAAACGCAGACCAATCCTATATTTAGGATATGGCTGATTTTATTATTCCCAATTCTGATGGGATTGTTCACACTTGATAGATGTTATTGCCATTACCCAAGAGTCGTATACAAGTCATTATGGATTTAGAAGCACAAATTCAATTGCTGATTGACAATGCACCCCGCGATGGTATAACACCACATCTTGTTGCAGCAATTGCTCCTGCCCTTAGAGCGATCGCTCAAAAATTACGCTACTCCCAGTACTACATTCTCCAAAATTCGGAGGCAAGCTGGGTTTTAACTACGTTGAGCAATCGTGCTAATCCAGGATTGGAAAAGCGTGTGATTTACGCTTTCCCTACCATACAGGATGTCTCTCTAATTTCCCCTGATGGGCTTGACCCTCAAATGCTAGCTAAAATTACTCCTGTCACCCATATTTTGTTCCAATTGGTGGCATTAGAACCCGTAGATAGTATCGTTTTTTTGGAGACGCCGGGTAAGACCACCCATACCGTCGAAGTTCGGCGAACTGAACTAGAAAAACTCATGCAGAAACAGTTACGACAACAGCGATCGCCTAAACAGATCCCCCCTGATATTGCATAGAAAAAATTTGGATGTGGAGTTTTTTAGATACAATCCCACATCCAAAATTTTAAATCTCAAATTCTTTTAAAAAAGTTTTCTAAATCAGTGAAAAAATAAATTTTTTCTTTCCGTTACACCATGCGACTAACTCAACTCTTGGTGAAACCTAGAATTGATTAAAAAACAGTTATCAGTGAACATTTTTTCGGTTTAAAGTTTTAGTTTGCTAGTGAAGCAGAGTTTTATACTTAAAAACTTTCACATCAAAAAATATCCGATTCTTGATCGTGAGTTGCCCAGTAACCAAAAGCGGGCAAGTTTTTAGAGTGAGCGCTCAGTCGAATACTATCCACCCTACAAGTAGTAGTAATTTATTTTTTGGAAATCCCAAAGAACTTCCAAAGAAAACCCCACTTTCTACCTGCTAAATAAGTGGATTGGATTAAACATAAAACTGCTTTAGTGTGTTAAAGCGTTAGCACAACACAACATTTTAGGTTTTAGGTACGTTACGGAAGCCACAACCAACCTACATCTAAATCCCCACTTTCTACCTGAGAACTCTGATAACTGATTTAATAGAGGCGACTCAGTGTGTACTCAGCGATGTTAATCAATGCCTGGTGGGATTCTGAGAATGGGAGAACTGCAAGATGTTCAATTGCCAACTTAGCATGGTGAGCAGCTAACTCTCGCGCCTGCTGTATACCTTGACTATCTTGAATCAATGCTAGTGCTTGCTCTAAATCTCCTTCTTGAGCAAACTCTCGTTCAATCAGCACTTCCAAAGATGGTTTTTCTGCCAAAGCAAATAAAACGGGTGCAGTTAGATTACCACTTTTGAGATCCGACCCCACTGGTTTACCCAAGGTATCTGTTGTACTGGTGAAATCTAAAATGTCATCAACAATTTGAAATGCTATACCAAAATGACGACCGTAGCTATATAGATGCTCAACAGTTTCTCGCGAAACTTCACTGAGTAACCCAGCAGCTTTAGAACTATTGGCAATTAATGAAGCTGTTTTGTAGTAACTCTTCTCAATGTAAGTTTCAATAGAGATACCAGCATCAAAACGATTTAGTCCCTGCTGAATCTCCCCAGTAGCCAGATCCATAATGACTTCTGAGAGGAGTTTCACTACCTCCAAATTGTCCAAGTTTGCTAAATACCAGGAGGATTGGGCAAAGAGAAAATCTCCTGCTAAGATGGCAATGCGGTTCCCGAACAAACTGTGAACGGTAGGAACGCCTCGCCGCACGTCTGATTCATCTACCACATCATCATGTACCAAGCTTGCTGTGTGAATCATTTCTGTAATCTCAGCAAGGCGGCGATGACGCGGTGTGATATCTTGTTCTAACATTGTTGCCCGCGATATTAGCAGGACAATTGCTGGTCTGATACGCTTTCCCCCAGCTCCGAATAAATGTTCGGCTGCTGCAAACAGAATGGGGTGGCGATTTCCAACTAGCTGTTTTAGGTTATCTGCTAGTAGTCGCAGGTCTGCTTCCACAGGGGTAAACAGGGAGGTGGCTGGGGTCATGGATGGGCGGACTCTGACTTAGGTTACGAAAGTTTACATATCCTATACTCATTTTAAGATAACCCTGTGCCAGCGCAAAGTTTTCATCAGGTAATCCCGTTTTTATGAGTCTATGGGTGATAATTAAGGTTGCCAAAATTTTTGTCAATAAGCAATTGTACTTAATTGGTGTTTCTCAAACTTTAAACTAACTTGAAACATTAATTCTCAGTACACGGGATAAATGCCAGATTAAATTGTGTTAAGTAGTTTCTCATCTCACCTTTCTTGCCACAGTTCCACAGATAATTTAAGCAATATTACTTATTGACAAAAAGGAAGCAATTTAAATTTGTCGCCAAGAGGTAAGGCTAAATTTATCCAGATTGAGGTGTAGCTCTTCAAAAATTTGAAATTTAGCAGCCGAATAAGCTCAAAATCCAGGGTCGTTGTGTTACGCTAACATATAGGAATTTTAAATTTTGTAAGATATTCGCACCCCGAAAGTTAAGTCAGCGACTAGTTGATTTTACTGGCTTGGTGTTGTGATTCTAAAATAAGTATTCGTCGGTTAGATTAAGGGAATAAATTCTTTAATTTTTCCTACGATAGGCAAAACTCCTGGTTTGGAGCTGTGTGATATCCCTATGGGAAGGCGCTACACGTACTCCGCGCACGTAGAGCGCAAGCATTGCTCTTTTCACAGCAGTTTGAGCAAAAATAAAGCAGATCGAGTAGACCGCTGAGAATCGTAGTTTTAGATTGCTAAACGGCAAGCTAACTGCTGTGGGATCTATGGTTTGCAAGAAGTCGCATTAGGTCATAAATTCTTTGTCCGTAGAGGATTTTATCTCTATAGGTAATTTTACCATAGGAAACTACAGTCATCAAGAATGCACTTGCTTGGCTGAGGTTCTACTAATTGTATGAAATTTTATATTCGTTTAGAAGGGTGCTAGTAGAACAATGATTTACGGAAGTATACCTATGATGATTTTTATTTTAGCCTCTGGATATTTGTTCACAGTCTACCTGTTATTAGCACTGGCGAAGCGAACGGGTACAAAGACTGTTCCTACAAGTTTCCCTTCATCTACCGAAGGAAAACACAAGCAGGAGATATCAGTTAATAGTCAATAGTCAATAGTCATTTGTCCTTTGTCCTTTGTTTCGATAAATGACTAAGGACTAAAGACTAAGGACTAATTAGTTTTATTGGAGTTGGGAAATAGCGATATCGGTGAAAGAAACCTCTTCAACCATTGGGGTATAGCCTAGCCACTGCACTCCTGATTGGGAAAACTGTTGCGGACAACCGCTGACGGCGAAGCGAGTTGGTAATGGTAAATGAGTATTTCTTAAGCCTAGTAAGTCTAGTTCTTGCGCACAAGCTGCCACAACATGAACAGCTGGATCGACCAACTGAACTTGAGAGGGGAGGAGCGATCGCAGTACTGGTGTAAGGTGGGGATAATGAGTACAGCCGTGAACTAGGGTGTCAATTTCCTGCTCTAATAAAGGCTCTAGGTAGGCTCGTGCGACTTCAGCAGTGTAAGGATCGTGAATGCGGTTTTGCTCAATCAGTGGCACAAACTCTGGACATCCAACTTGCCAGACTTGGACATCGGGAGCAATTTCGAGAATAGCGTGCTTATAAGCATTACTTTTAGCTGTAGCTGGAGTGGCAATTACACCAATCCGCTTTCCTTGCTGCACCGCAGCTTTTGCACCTGGTAGGATTACTCCCAAAATAGGTATGCTGAATTCTTGACGCACGGTTTCTAGGGCTAAGGCAGAACTGGTGTTGCAAGCCATAATTACCATTTTTACCTGCTGCTGTTGTAGCCAGGTAATAATTTCACGTGTAAATCGTAAAATTTCTGCTTGTGAACGAATTCCGTAAGGAAGTCTAGCTGTATCCCCAAAGTAAACAATTGATTCATTGGGGAGTTGTCGATATACTTGTCGCAGTACTGTTAGCCCACCCACACCACTATCAAAGATGCCAATTGGGGCACGTTGGGGTTCTCGCTCGGAAAAATCGTCAAGATTCCCTTCAAAAATGGAAGATGAATACACAGGCAGATATATATTTAGGTTTTGGGATTTAAAATACAGAATTTAGCAGACAATCTCCAATTTGACCACTAAATTCTGCGCCTCAAAGAAGTTTAAATACCACCTCTTTAACTAGTAATTTGTACTATATTACCTCTGCTGTAAGTATTTTAGAATGCCACGAGCGATCGCTTCTGCCATCCGATTTTGATATTCTGGTGTTCCCAATCTGGGATTATCCTCGTAACCACTCATATAGCCTGTTTCTACCAAAATCGAAGGCATGGAGCTTTTCCTAAGAACATAGAATCTGGCTTTGCGAGTTCCCCGGTCTTTAATAGTGCCGATGTCTTGGAGAATGCTTTTACGAACTACTTCAGCCAGACCATAACCGCTCTCGTAATAATAAACTTCTAAGCCATTGACATCAGGGCGATTCTCAATGGAATTAGCGTGAATGCTGACAAACAAAGTCGCGTTAACTCGCTTGGCAATATCTACCCGTCCCTGAAGTTCTACGAAAAAGTCGGCATCTCGTGTTAGTACCGCTTGCACACCGTTTTGCTCTAAAATTGCTCCTACCCTTTTCCCAATAGGCAGAATTACATCCTTTTCTAGAAGTCCCCCCAAACCAGGGGCACCTGAGTCTTTTCCACCATGTCCTGGGTCAATAACTACTAGCAATTTCCCTCTGGGAGCTGAGGGGCGTGGTCGTGGCTGGGAGATTGGACGGGGATTATCTATGGAATTTGGTAATTGTCCTTGGTCTGGTAATGGCAGAGGAGGTAAAGCAATGGGCGGTGTGATGCTGCTACTAGAGCGTCGTAATTCTAAAGCTAAAAGCTGGTCGCCAACTTGGTTGAGTTCCCCAATTTGTACTCCAGCTGCTGGTTGAACCAAGACGGTGACAGTGTTGGATTCTTGTGGTTGCAGGCGTACCCGCAAAATCGGGCTATTAGGATTGAAAGTCGGGCCTGTGACTTTGGGAGCTAACTTAGCATTGTTGATAGTGATACGGAACAGACCAGAGGTTCTATCCCAGCCTCCTGTAGCAGATAAAGTTTGGTCGGCTCGAATCAGCAATTGTGTACCATTATTAGCCAGTTGCACAGACTGAATGTTAGCAGGTGTGTTACTTGGTGCTATGGGACGTGGATTGTTACTTCCAGGCAGCTGGGCAACTCCACGACTGGGTAGAACCACGAAACCACCAACACTGCTAGTAGTTGCTCGCCAATTTTGACTATTTTCATCTACTTGTAAAGTCAGGCGAACAACAGATGGGTTGGTTTGCAGTTGGGTGAACTGGATACGGCTAACACCATAACGATTAATCGACAAATCTCGCTGCTCTAAACTTGGTGATAGAGTCGCGCCAGCAATGTCGATGTTAATTGCCTTCTGATCGTTGCTGCGATTTACCTGAATTTGAGGATTACCACCATTGGTGCGGATAAAAAAACCATCACCAGTGACTTGTAAGTTCTCAATTTGAGTCACTTTGGCGACAACCATTCTGTTGTTCAGTGGTCTGGTGTTCAGCGGATTTACAGAGCCGCTTGTTACCACATTGTAAATATTTCTTGGGGGGAATGTTTGTGTAGATGTTCTGGGTGAAGTATCAGTGGCTATAGCCTGTTCTGGTTGCCCCTCAGTGTTTCTTGCAGGTACATTGTCCGCTTCTGGCGTAGGTAATTGCACTGTCCAGCGATCGCCAGTTGTACCCACAAATTGCACTCGTTTGGGGTCTAAACTATAACCAGGAGTGAGTTCAACCACTATCCGCGTTGTTTGTTCGTCAAACTGCCCAACACGAATAGAACGAATTGCACCGCCCACTTGTTGGGTTAGCTGCGGGCGGCCAAATGTGGTTCCTGGTAAATCAATTACTAGTCGAGTCGGGTTAAAAATTAATTGTGCTTGGGGTTGAACATCCCCTTGAGTATTAATTTCTAGCTTGTTTTGATTGGCATCAAAGCGCCAAGATTCAAGTCTCGCGGCCATTGCTGGCGACGATAGCATGAAGATAGTTCCAATAGTGCTGGGTAGTAACCAATGTAATTTCACAGTCCTTTCTCCTAATTCACATTCATGGGAGCCGTCAATATCTCAACTCATTGGTAAATCATCATCACACCATCACCACCTAAACTTGACCTCTGAATCCCTTGTTTGATTTTTAAGCCAGTATTTAAACACACTTAAATCATTGATCGGGTTTCAAATTAAGTTTAAATCCCCATGCGAAACCTTCCACCTTTACAGATGGAGAACTCTGACTCCCAATAAAGCTAGAAAACTGATAATTGATAGCTGTTTACTGATAAGTGTTTGTTCTTTGCTGCCATCGATGCACTGAGTAAATAATTCCCATTACTGTCAAACGATCTAGCAAGATTTATGGGTGTTACTCCCCAATTATCTGGAAAATATTCAGATAAAGGCTCACAAGCCGAGGGAGACTAAAAATTAAGTAACATTCTGAATGCTGGTAGAAATTATAAACAAATGATTATTCTACAATCACACGGGACGGAGATTTGAGGATAGAAGTTTCCACTGCACAATTGGAGCAGAGGAGGAGGGGAGCAGGGGAGCAGAGGAACAGGAGAGCAGAGGAGAAGTAGCAGTAAGTCTTTCCCCTCTGCCCCTCTGCCCCTTTGCACCTCTGCCTCTTCCTATGCCCAATGCCCAATGCCCCATTCCCCATTCCCAATAATTAACGATCGCCAGAATCTGGAGTTACTCCCAAATTGCTGCTGTCATTTGATGCTGGCACCCTCGACTGAGGTGGTTCAATTACCAACGAAGTCCCAGAGGAACCGTCTAAAATTAGTTGCTCTGAGCTTCCGTCCACGGTTTTTGGATCTGGAAACACAAATCGTAACAATGGAGGAGCTAAAAAGGTTGTCAAGATAACCATCATGATAATTGCTGCTCCTAATGGTTTCGAGAGAGCGCCACTGGCAGCGCCGACACCAGCAAACACTAACCCAACCTCGCCTCTCGGAATCATCCCCACACCGATCGCTAAACGGTTGATTTCCGGTTGACCAAACACGCTTAAGCCTGTGATAACTTTACCGAGAATGGCTACTATGATCAGGAAAGTTGCCATAATTAGACCTTCCCGATTATCGGGAATTGCTGGGTTTAACACTCCCAAATCGGTTTTTGCGCCAACAGTCACAAAGAAAATTGGCACTAACATATCAGCAATGGGACAGACTTGCCTTTGCAGTTCTTTACGCTTATCTGTCTCTTCTAAAACTAAACCCGCCGCAAAAGCTCCCAGAATTGCTTCTAAGTGGATGACGGCAGCAAGGTATGCCATCGCAAAGGCGAAAATGAATGCTGGGATTACTAGTCCACCGCGTGTCTTGAGTTGATCGGCGATCGCTACAAAGGACTTATTGAAAACATTGCCTAGTAGGATTGCTCCCAAAATAAAACCAGTGGCGCTGATAATCAAATAAATGACTTTGCTGACATCTACCACGCCGTCTTTAGCTAAACTGGCAACTACCGCTAAAACGATGATGCCTAGTACGTCATCAATTACAGCAGCACCCAAAATAATCTGCCCTTCTTTAGAATTGAGTCGCCCCAGTTCTGACAGCACTTTGGATGTAATACCAATACTAGTAGCAGTCAAAGCCGCCCCTGCAAAAATTGCGGGTACAGCCCCAATCCCAAACAAAGTCATCAGTCCCACAGTACCAGCTGCAAAGGGTACTACTACCCCCACTATTGCTACGACGGTGGCTTGAATACCAACTGCCATTAAATCTTTTAAATTCGACTCCAAGCCGATTTCAAACAGCAGAATGATCACGCCCAATTCTGCCAGAACGGAAATGACCTCGGACTGGGCTGCAAACACTGCTGGAGTGGCTTCAGGCGTTAAACCAGCAGTAGTTTGAAGGAAGAACATAATCAAAGAGTTAGAACTGTCTGTGCCGCCTTCTGGAAATACCAAAAGGTGGAAAACAGAGATGCCAACTACTACACCGCCAACGAGTTCACCTAAAACAGGCGGCAAACCCACTTGGTTTGATAACTCTCCACCAACTTTGCTGGCGAGATAAACGACTACTAAGCTTAGTAGTACTGCTTCGACTACCATTGAACTGTCTGCGGCTTCTGTTGCGCTGGCCAGCAGAGGAAAAGAGAAGTTGATTGTATCTAACAAATGCATTAGGTTCTCTGAAAATCCTTCTCTTTGATTCTGACGCGTTTCTGAAAAACATCCTATGGTGAAGCAGTCCGAATTCAAAATGAATACAGCGTCAA
Source organism: Nostoc cf. edaphicum LEGE 07299 (assembly GCF_015207245.1). GTDB lineage: Bacteria > Cyanobacteriota > Cyanobacteriia > Cyanobacteriales > Nostocaceae > Nostoc > Nostoc edaphicum_B. The sequence goes on along the minus strand of NZ_JADEXF010000007.1, from coordinate 3,552 downwards.
CGTTTAAAATACGCTGTGCAGCATTGATGTAATTTTTTTAGTTTCAAAAAATGTAACCATTTCAGCTTTTGACGATCGCAGTGTCAAAGTAAGAACATACAAATCGTATCTAGCGATCGCACTTGAGTTGTGAAAAACTGATGGTGGCTGTTGGCTCTCAACGACCACCAGAAGATTGCTACATACCTTTATTCAAAACATCTGTGGATACTGTGAGGAGTGCAAATATGATGACTAGAGCCGCCTTACCCGGTTCTCAATTTCCATCGGGAAACCTGTGGAAAATACTGCCTTTAGCAATGCTTGTATGTGCAACTTTTGTACTACCTGCATTCGCACAAGAAAAAGATAAATTGTGGCGAACCCTTAGTGTCAGTGGTCGTGGAGTGGAAACAATTCCAACAACTCTGGCACAAGTAAGTTTAGGAGTGGAGATTCAGGGGAAAACAGCCCAAGAGGTACAGCAAGAAGCCGCTCAGAGGTCATCTGCGGTGGTTGCGTTTCTCAAGAGCAAAAATGTTGAAAAATTACAAACTACCGGTATCCGTCTCAATCCGGTTTACAGCTACACCAATAATGTGCAGCGGATTACAGGCTATGCTGCCACTAACACTGTGAGTTTTAGTATTCCTGTTGAGCAAGCTGGGACATTATTGGATGATGCAGTCAAAGCCGGTGCAACACAAATTAACGGCATTAGTTTTGTTGCGAATGATGAAGCGATCGCAGCGGCTCAAAAGCAAGCATTAAAAGAAGCTACTCAAGATGCACGACAGCAAGCTGATGCCGTTTTTAGTGCCTTGGGTTTTAAATCCAAAGAAATAGTTAGCATTCAAGTTAATAATGCCAGTGCGCCTCCACCACCACCAATGTTTTTACGGGCTGAGGCTGCGAAATCCGCTGATGCTTCCACCCCTATTGTTGGTGGCGAACAGCAAGTAGAAGCATCGGTGACGCTGCAAATTAGTTATTAGTCATTTGTCATTAGTCCTTTGTCATTTGTAAAGGCAAAGGACTAATAATCAATGTCCAATGCCCAATTAAAAATGTTCTGAAGACATATCTCCTGTACCACCTTCTGCATCTCGCTTAGAGCCTAATAAATCCAGCTGATCTACTTGGATCACTGGGGATGAGCGGTTTGCCCCTGTTTGGCGATCGCTCCATGTGTCAAACTTTAAGGAACCTTTGACAGCAATTTGTCTGCCTTTACGTACATAATTACCTGCCACCTCCGCCGTTTTTCCCCATAGTTCCAAATTAAACCAGTCGGTATGTTCACCTTCTTTTGTGCGACGATTAACAGCTAGTGTCAATCTACACTTCACACTACCAGACTCAAAATACTTAATCTCTGGGTCGCCGCCTACACGACCAATGAGGGTGACAACATTAATACTCATCGCGTTACCTTTCAGTACAAACGTACTTAGCAATTTCGACTTTCATCATAGCGAATTGTGAAAGACTTGAAAATAATGTGTTAAACAGTTAACAATATAATTGACTTGAAAATTTATACACACTATTTGGAGAAACACATAAAAATATACGGATATACTAATCTAACCAGAGAATATCAAAAAGTACGGGGCTTGAGACATACTAAATATTCCTGGGAATCATATAAAAATATAGTCTAACTGACTCAACTCAGGATAAGAACTTTATCAAATCCGGCACAATTAACTATTACCGTTGTAGTCAAAAAGTATCGCACATAGGGGGCTTACAGACGCGTGGGTATTTTTAGGAACTTTCGCACTTCATGGGATATGGGTATCGACCTCGGTACCGCGAACACCCTGGTTTATGTATCTGGTAAAGGTATTGTACTACAAGAACCTTCTGTAGTTGCTATCGATGTCAACGAAAAGGTTGCACTAGCAGTAGGAGAAGAAGCCAAAAAAATGCTCGGTCGCACACCGGGAAATGTGATTGCTCTCCGTCCTTTGCGGGATGGTGTAATCGCTGACTTTGATATCGCCGAGCTGATGCTGAAAAGCTTTATTCAGCGTGTAAATGAAGGTAAATCTCTAATCCTACCCCGAATTGTCATTGGTATTCCCAGTGGCGTTACAGGAGTAGAAAGACGAGCTGTGATGGATGCGGCTCACCAAGCAGGAGCCAGAAAAGTCTATTTAATCGATGAGCCTGTAGCTGCGGCTATTGGTGCAGGACTCCCTGTTGCTGAAGCTACAGGCAACATGATCATCGATATTGGTGGTGGCACAACAGAAGTTGCAGTGCTGAGTCTTCAAGGTACGGTAATCAGCGAATCAGTACGCATTGCTGGAGATGAACTGACTGATGCGATCGTTCAGTATATTAAGAAAGTTCATAACTTAGTCATTGGTGAACGTACTGCCGAGGAAATTAAGATTCGGCTTGGTTCTGCCTATCCGACTAATGATGATAATGACGCAATGATGGAAGTCCGAGGCTTACACCTGCTTTCGGGTCTACCGCGAACTGTAACCATCAAAGCCCCAGAAATCCGTGAAAGCATGTTGGAACCGCTATCAGTAATTATCGAGGCTGTGAAGCGGACACTAGAACGCACACCGCCAGAACTGGCAGCAGATATTATTGACAGAGGTATTATGTTAGCTGGTGGCGGTGCTTTGCTCAAAGGCATAGATACCCTCATTAGCCATGAAACAGGGATTATTACCCACATTGCTGCCGATCCTTTGAGCTGTGTTGTGCTGGGAACAGGTCGTGTGTTAGAAAACTTTAAACAGTTGGAACGAGTTGTTACCGAAAGCTCTCGCAATATGTAGCAAAAAAAATATCAGAATTGAGTTCTATTTGAGTTCTATTTGGGTTCTATATAAATAGAATCCAAGTAGAACTTAATTTATATAAGTATATAGAGGTATATATGGTGACAATACGGCGTTGGTGGGATCGTAAAGGGTTGCAAATTGGGTTGTTAGCTTTAGCACTTGGTAGTGCTTGGATATTGCGACAGACTCAAGGTGAACTAGTGCTTGAGACATACCAAGCAATTACTCGTCCATTAGAGATGTTGCAGTCAGGGCCAACTCCAGAAGAACGTCTCAGAGATGCCCGGATGATGGAATTGCAAACCCGTATAGTAGATTTGGAAAGTCAAAAGACAAAGTTACAAGATTTATTAGGCTATGTGGAAAAAGAGCCGTTGGCATCACGACCAATTCCAGCACGGGTGGTAGGACGTAGTGCTGACCAATGGTGGCAACAAGTTACGCTGAATCGCGGTGCGAATGCGGGGATTCAGGAAGGCTTCGTAGTCAAGGCAGAAGGCGGATTGGTGGGTCTGGTGGAGAGTGTAACTCCTAATACTAGCCGCGTGTTGTTAATCAGCGATCTCAAAAGTCAAGTGGGTGTATCGATTAGCCGCACAGCAGCTAAAGGCGTTTTGCGAGGAGATTCTTCTGCTGAAGCTGTATTGGAGTTTTATGAAAAAGTTCCAAATGTGAAAGTAGGAGATTTAGTTTCCACATCTACTTATAGTCAGAAATTTCCCTCTGGTTTGGCAGTAGGACGAATTAAGTCGCTGGATTTAAA
>NZ_JADEXF010000934.1 GCF_015207245.1 Nostoc cf. edaphicum LEGE 07299 | reverse complement strand
CCCCCAACCCCTCCCCGCAGGCGGGGAGGGGAGACAAAGCACAGCTTTGGCGGGGTGGGGTTCTTTTATTATGGGTAATTTGGCGGATATGATATTACGGCTCGTATGGCTAAAAAGATGCGATCGCTTTCTATATGTTTTCTTAATGGTGAGTTTGTGCCGGATGTTATTGATTTGTAATATGAGGTTTATGTGGTAATTAACTCGCCTCGCAGCACAGTTACCGCTTGTCCGGCGAGAAAGACGCGATCGCCCCCGTCATAATACACCTTCACCACGCCACCGCGACTAGATGCTTGATAAGCTAAGAACTCATTTTTGTGCAAGCGATCGCGCCAGAAGGAAGCTAGACAGCAATGAGCCGCCCCTGTAACTGGGTCTTCATTAACACCTAATCCTGGTGCAAAGAAGCGAGAGACGAAATCATATTGAGAATCAGAGTCAGTGAGGCTGGTGACAATAACATTAGAAATCGGTAAGGTTTTGAGTAGTTGAAAATTGGGCTGTATTTGCTGCACCAATTCTTCAGATTCCAATTCCACAAGATAACCTATTGAATTCTGCAAGACAGATTTGTAGGCTATACCCAAAGCTTGCTTGAGTTCTGGAGGAGCGACTGTTGCTTGTGAGTGATTTACTGGAAAATCTAACTCAATCCAATCACCTTGTAACTTCGCAATCAGCGCTCCACTTTTGGTATAAAACCGTGCAACTTCATCAGGTAACAAATGTCCCTCTGACCAAAGCACATGGGCACTAGCTAAAGTTGCGTGACCGCAAAGCGGAACTTCTACTGTGGGCGTAAACCAACGCAGATTAAAGCCATCATCCTGTCTGACTAGAAAAGCTGTTTCAGATAAATTCATTTCCTGCGCCACGTTTTGCATCCAGCGCTCATCTTGGGGAGTAGGCAAAATACAGACAGCAGCCGGATTACCTGCGAAAGGTGTATTGGTAAAAGCATCAACCTGAGTAATGATTTGTCCCATTAGATAGAGTCACCTTGAAAGTTAGATAACAATATATTTATCAGGAGTATATGAAAGATTTATGCATCGTAGTATTTTGTCAAGCTAGCTTTGAGGGTTTGTAGTAAAAATTTTAATGCTTAGAAAATAAGGACTTTAGTCCTTACTACGAAATTGTTTAATGAGAACCACTATATACAGTACCTTAGAAATTAGGAATACAATCTCTAAAAACTAGAATCAATGTTAAAGCAAACCGAAAACGTGAGGATAAAAATCTTCAGAAGCATCTTTGCTGCTGTCAACTTAGCGCTAATTTCTGGAGGATTAGTTAGTTGTGCTGTTGAAGCCCCGCAGCCACTTGCACCAATTGAGCAACAAAAACCAGAGTTACAACCTAACCAGAACGACAAAGATGACGACTACAAAGATGGCGACGACAAAGATGGCGATCGCAAAAATGATAAAGACGATGACGGTAAAGAAGATAACGACTAAATAAAGGCAAAATTATCACCTTTATCCTTTTTACATTTATGTTTATCCAACAAACTTCTACTTCCCTCATTGATACTTTACGCCAGCGACGGCAACAACTAGCCAACCTGATTGATTTTCCAGTAATTCTGTGGTCAGGTAGCAACAATCCACGCAACTTTCCCGCAAATCCCTTTCCGTTTCGCGCTAGCAGTCATTTCCTCTATTTCGCCGGACTGCCATTACCAAAGGCGGCAATTCGTCTAGAAGCGGGAAAACTAGAACTATTCATCGACGATCCGTCACCCAGTAGCGCCCTTTGGCATGGAGAAATGCCAACGCGCGAGGAAATAGCCGAGAAGATTGGGGCGGATGTGGCTCGACCAATGGCAGAATTAGAGTCTTGGGTAGACAATGCCGCCACACTTGCTGTCCAAGATGCAGCTACTTGGACGCAGCAATCGCAGGTGTTAAATAAATGGGTTTTACCACAAAGTCCTCCCCAAGGAATTGACTTGGAGTTAGCGAAGGCGATCGTTTCTCTCCGCCTCACTCACGATGATGGTGCATTAAGCGAGTTGCGAAAAGCTGCGGCTGTGACTGTAGAAGCTCACAAAGTTGGGATGGCAGCAACACCCCAAGCCAAACTAGAAGCAGAGGTTCGGGCAGCGATGGAAGGGGTAATTATTGCCCACAATATGACTACCTCTTACAACAGTATTGTCACTGTTCACGGTGAAGTTTTGCATAACGAGCATTATCACCATAGTTTGCAACCAGGTGATTTACTGCTTGCCGATGTTGGTGCTGAAACTGAGATGGGTTGGGCAGGTGATGTGACTCGCACGTGGCCAGTTTCGGGCAAGTTTTCATCTACCCAAAGAGATATTTATAATGTGGTGTTGGCAGCCCATGATACTTGCATTGCCAAAATCCAGCCTGGTGTAGAGTATGGGGATATTCACCTGCAAGCGGCTACAGCGATCGCGGAAGGTTTAGTAGAGTTAGGCATTCTACAAGGAAATCCCCAAGATTTAGTAGAGATGGATGCTCACGCGCTGTTTTTTCCTCATGGTATCGGTCATCTACTGGGTTTAGATGTGCATGATATGGAAGATTTAGGCGATTTAGCAGGGTATGAAGAGGGACGTGCAAGGAGCGATCGCTTTGGCTTAAGCTATCTCCGTTTAAATCGTCCCCTGCGTCCAGGAATGTTAGTCACAATTGAGCCTGGTTTTTATCAAGTACCAGCAATTTTAAATGATCCTAATGTCCGTTCAAAATATCAGAATG
>NZ_JADEXF010000933.1 GCF_015207245.1 Nostoc cf. edaphicum LEGE 07299 | reverse complement strand
GTTGAATATTTGTGACTTCATTGGAGAAATCTTGAGATTTAATAGAAGAAATAGGAGGATTCACAGAAGGTAAAGCATTCTGGAGTTTTTCTAAGCTAGAGAGAATATCTTGATCGGTTTCAGGAGTTTTTTGCTTAACATTAGCAGAAATGGTATCGTAGAAACTTTTAGCATTGATAACAAACCCTCGTGAATCCTGATATTCAATACGTGCAACAATTTTATTATCTATAATTCCTGCTTCGTATTCTACTTTGGCAGTTTCGAGCAACCTGCTAACTACCTGCATGACAAACTTAGGGGATTGCAGTTCAGCTTTCGGTAAAGCATTAATTGCTTGAGCAATTGCTTCCATAGAAGCTTTGTATCCAGACTCAACCTTTTTATCGGCTGGCTGATATTTCGCTATATCATACAAATCCTCTAGAGTTTTTTTGAATTCACGAACTTTGCGTGAATGTAGCTGATCCTCTATTTCTCCATAAAGTTCATCTACTGGATGTCCTAAATGCGGCTCTGCTTGATCGGGCGTTCCCTGCTCTAACAACTCATTTGCTACCATGAGATGCCCTTTCATCAATCCTAGAGCAGTCATATAAGTAATGTCCCGCTCTTCCTGAGAAACAACATTAGTTGAACTTTTAGGAGGAGAATTTGTTACAAAACTACTATTACAGCTATTGATTACAAAAAAAATAGTAGTCACAAAAGCAATTAATAATAAGCGTAATTGAGACATTGTTTCTATTCATTGAATACTTTTACTATTGAAAACAGTTGATTGAATCAAAAGAATAAATACAGTTAATTCCGCAATAAGATATTTGTTATCTAAATCTCTTTGCCTGTAGAACTTACCTTATTACTTATTACACTTATAGAATTTATCATGTTCAATGTCAAAAAATGGGTCTTTCAATTCGTTTTCTATCATGTCATGAGTTATATTAATGTCATAGAATATTTTCCTTGTCCTTAATTCGTCTATCAATCCTTCTTGGTTATTGGCGCAATTCTTATTTATAGAACATTTTTCTGCTAAATCTTGATATTTGCGAATAAAATCTGCATTTATGCTGTCGAAGCCATTAACTGCTTTATCAAAACTCAGTGTTGTCTTAAATGCCTCGATAGTGTTCGGATAATCTTCACTTAAATATAGTAAAAAACTCAAGTTTCTCCAAGCAGGATAAACATTAGATGTTTCAGTTCGCTCTGTCACATTTCTATAATTTGTGATAGCATACTTACGACTTTCGTAGATCACTAATTCAGCAGAGGTATCCATTGAAATTTGAGCGTATGCAGATGCTAAGTCTTGCATTATTTTGTAAGATTTATCATCAAGCTTAAGAGCTTCTTCAAGTGAGTGTTTTGCTGACACAAAATCTTTCCGATAAGTTTCCGCCTTAGCCTTAGTTAGCAGTATTCCTCTACGGAACTGTGCAGATTGTAAATTTGCATTATCTTGCAGTACGTTATTTGGGTCTTTAATGATTTCAGCTATTTCTGTTTGTGCAGGAGGCAAAGCAGAGAGTCGTTCTTCCAACAATGCCCACATTTCCTCAATCTCTACTTTTGATACCTCATTAGTTTCTAAAGCATCTAACTAAATCTGTGTGAATTGCAACTGATTTTGATTGAGTTGTTTAGTAATTTCTACAACAATCTTTCTTTGAGTAGAGTTATAGTGACTGAGTAAAACTTGCTGAGTTTGGTCTAACCTTCCAAGAATAGCAATCTGACCACTCATTAAAACTCTCAAGCCACCTTCAATCTTAGCTAATCGCTGATTTTCAGATTGCACCACTTGTTGTTCTTGATTTTTCAACTGCTGTTGAAGTTCTTCAAATTCTTTATAGTAACGATTAGCCGACTTCTGTAGCTGCTTTATATTTATTTCGGCTTTAGCCCTAGTTCGCGGATCTTCTGACAGGTCAAATTGTTCTTCATATTCGCTACGTAACTTCTGAGCTTTGGCTATATTATCTTCTAAATACTTAAGTCTTTGTTCAAAAAACGCAAAAGCCATAAGCTTAATAACTGGTACACCGTATTTACACTACCAATGTAGCACTGCTACTTTATATCGAGAGCTTTATACAGGGGGAATATACGGAAATTTTCAATATTTCTTAACTTGACTTCTTATAGAAAGTCTTCAAGCTAAGAAACAGTTGCACTTCAAGATTCTCTACTTGTTCAAGAAGTCGGAAATCCCCCTAGTTGTTGGGCAATTTTCTTTGGTAATAATCCCTGAATCTCTTCTAGCAAAGCAGTTATCTCTTCTAAATTTTCTTGTTGGGGTTGTTGAGCGGCTACAAGGATGGCAATGCTGGCTACAGTAGGGGCTTCGTATAGTAAGTTTCGCGTGGAGAGTTCTATGCCGAAGCGAGATCGCGCAAACGAGAGATGGCTTGAATTGCTAGTAACGAATTTTGCGCGTCACCACACCACCAACAAAAGCCCCTAAGATAGTGCCTGTCCAAAGTCCTGTTGTGCTACCTTGCCATATTGCTCCTGGTGTCATCCAAGCGTTGCACATCTCCTTTAAACCCCAAGGTTGGTTTTGGCACTTTTGGCTATGCAGCATAATAGTGATTTGCCCACTTGTGTAAGCACCAAAAAAACCTGATGACAGCGCCAAAAAAGTGCAAATTAAAATTCTGTTTTTTGTCATTTGTCATTTGTCATTTGTCATTGGGCATTAGGAGTGCTGAGTGCTGAGTTAAGAGTTAAGAG
>NZ_JADEXF010000932.1 GCF_015207245.1 Nostoc cf. edaphicum LEGE 07299 | reverse complement strand
AGGCTAAAACTCTGTTATCCAAGTCAATTTTTTAACGAACCGCCTTCGCGTAGCGTCTCGTAGAGAAGGCGCAGAGGACGCAGAGAGAAGAAAGAGAAGGAAAAAATTGCTTAACTGAACTGTATTGAGTTTTATACCTGCACAAGTCAGATAAAAGCTATTACCTTCTAAGTTTTGTTGACTTTTCAGCCTCCAGAAGTGAGGAAATACACTGAGTTTGCAACGGTTTAAAGCAGCAAAGCGGATTCAAATTTAAGGAGGGTTAGGGAGAATCAAGCCTTAACCCAAGTGTATTTGCAAATAATTAACTGCGATTATCTATCTGAGCGCGTTGCAAACTTCCAGAGAAGTCAACATAAACACTTTTCCATTCTGTGAAAACATCCAAAGCAGTAGTTCCAGCTTCGCGGTGTCCGTTACCGGTTTGTTTCACACCACCAAAGGGCAAGTGTACCTCTGCACCAATAGTCGGGCCGTTAATATAGGTGATACCTGCTTCGATGTCGCGCATAGCAGTAAAAGCCCGATTGATATCGCGGGTGTAAACTGAAGAAGAAAGACCATAATTGCTATCGTTGAGAATTGCGATCGCATCCTCAAAGGAGCTAACCTCAATTAATGCCACCACTGGCCCAAATATCTCTTCACGGGCAACGCGCATATCAGGAGTTACATCATCCAAAATAGTTGGTTGAAAGAAGTAACCGTTTTTCAGTGAGCCTTCACTAGCAATTTCCCCACCAATTAAAACCTTTGCTCCTTCCTCACGAGCTATATCTAAATATTTGCTCACCTGTTGGAGTTGCTTTTCATTGATTATCGGGCCAATATCTGTATCAGAGTCATTGCCAGCACCCAAGCGCAACTTACTGGTACGCTCATAGAGCATCGCAGTAAATTTTTCTTTGATATCGCGATGCAAAATCAAGCGACTAGTAGCCGTACACCGTTGCCCAGTTGTCCCAAATGCTCCCCACACTGCACCATCGAGAGCAAGTTCTAAATCGGCATCTTCCATTACCACTTGAGCGTTTTTACCACCCATTTCCAAACAAACACGCTTGTGAGTGCGTCCGCAAGTAGCGCCGACAAAAGCACCCGTTTCTGAGGAACCGGTAAAGGATACTAAATCAACATTGGGATGCTCAACTAAAGCTTTTCCCGCTTCCTCTCCCACACCATGCACCAAGTTAATTACTCCTGGTGGTAAACCTGCTTGTTGAAAAATTTCAATCAATTTAGTTGCACAGGCGGAAGTATCTTCGGCAGGTTTGAGAATGACTGTATTGCCACACACCAAGGCTGGCATAGCTTTCCAGCAAGGAATTGCCACAGGGAAATTCCAGGGAGTAATTAAGGCACAGACTCCGATGGGCATCCGCACAGTCATGGCGAATTTATTGGACATTTCCGAGGGTGTAGTTTGCCCAAAGAGTCGCCGTCCTTCGCCAGCACTGTAAAAGGCGCAGTCAATACCTTCTTGGACATCTCCCCTAGCTTCTGTTAAGGGTTTACCCATTTCCCGACTGATTAATTGGGCAAGTTCTTCTTTATGCTGGAGCAATATTTCCCCAACGCGAAAGATGTATTCTGCCCTCGCTGGGGCTGGGACTTTGCACCAACTGCGGTAGGCTTTACGGGCGGCGGCTACTGCTGTATCTACATCCTTGACTTGCGAACGGGGAAATGTTGCCACCACTTCGGTTTTGTCAGCAGGGTTGCGACTTTCTAGAGTTGCTTCCCCTACAGCACTCAACCATTGACCGTCTATATAATTGCGACAAGATAGCGGAGTTGTCATTTTGAAAATCTCCGATGATCCACTGAAACTTGTGTATTAAGTTTGCTTGCTTTCTAGGTTATCCTCAAGTTTACAAAATTGGGGTAAGAAGCAAATATCGATATAAAAATTAAGGGACGAAGGCCAACACACCCACAGGAGAACCAGAACCACCACGTAATCTTAGAGGTGCGATCGCTAGAGTAGTACCTTTAGGTGGCAGTTGATCCAAATTTGTTAGATTTTCCAACACAATGCGCGGTTGTTCTAAAACTAGGCGGTTAATCGTAAAACTGTTATCCTGTCCGGGGTCTACACCATGAGTATCAATTCCTACCCCAGCTATTTGCCGTTCATCAAGTAAAAATTGAGTTGCATCGCTGCCAAATCCAGGAAAGTGGGGAATCCCTTGAGCATCATGATTGAGGAATGCACTTTTATCCAACCACTTTTTTTGCCAACCAGTATTCAGTATAACTACGCAACCAGCAGAAATTTCACCGTATTCTGCTTCCCAAGCCAAAACATCAGCAACAGTCAGGGCATAATCAGGATTAACTGCTGTAGCTTGGCAAACGTTTATAACCACCGCAGGTACAACCAAAGACTGGGCTGGATATTGGTCAATTCCCACAGCAGAACTATGAAAACTATTAGGGGCGTTGATATGGGTAGCGCTATGTTCCCCCAAGGAGAAACGCCGCAAGTAATAGCCATCATTATTTAGTTCAGCCACAGTTTCAAATTCTACTGTGGGATCTCCAGACCATTGGGGAATATCTATGTCAATTGCATGACTTAGGTGGATAACGCGTGTGTAGGTGATACTATTTTGACTTTGGGGTTGTATCATCCCAGCCTTCTATTTTATTTATACTCAGGGATTTTTTATCAGGTGCGTAGGTGCAGTTCATTGTGTACATTGTCTGGGTTGGCTACGCCTACGCAAAGATAGTACTACCA
>NZ_JADEXF010000931.1 GCF_015207245.1 Nostoc cf. edaphicum LEGE 07299 | reverse complement strand
GTTTTTAAGCACATTTTACGAAAAAAACTAGGGATTTTTAAAATAGTGGGATAGGTTCATGATTCCCCGTGTTAGAGCGCCAAAAATACCGCAAAATTACCCTTGGCTCAATACTGATAAACCATTGTCTCTTAAACAACTTAAGGGTAGAGTGGTAATTTTAGATTTTTGGACATACTGCTGTATCAATTGTCTGCATATTTTGCCAAACCTGAAATATTTAGAACAAAAATATAAAGATAGTCTTACTATAATCGGCGTTCACTCCGCCAAATTGGACAACGAAAAGGAAACAGAAAATATTCGCCAAGCCATCCTCCGCTACGACATTGAACATCCAGTTGTAGTTGACAATGGGTTTCGGATTTGGGAAGAGTATGCTGTGCGTGCTTGGCCTACGTTAATCATTATTGATCCAGAAGGTTACGTGATTGGCCAGATTTCTGGTGAAGGAAACCGTGATACTTTAGACGAGTTGATTCAAAAGTTAATTCAGCAACACCAAGACAAAGGCACAATTAATTTCCAAGAAATCAGCTTAACTTTAGAAAAACAACGCCAACCATTAATCACACCTTTAGCTTTTCCTGGTAAAGTTCTAGCTACTCAAGCAGGTTTGTTTATCGCTGACTCTGGACATCACCGCCTTGTTGTGAGTAGCTTTGATGGAGAAATTCTGCACTTAATTGGTACTGGAAAATCTGGTTTAACTGATGGTGCTTTTAACGAAGCGCAATTTTTTGCACCGCAGGGAATGGCTTATGATGCCGAAAATCAGATTCTTTACGTTGCTGATACAGAAAATCATGCGCTACGGCGAGTTGATTTCAAGTACCAAGTAGTTGAAACTATTGCGGGAACTGGCGAACAAAGTCGCAATATCTATCCTCATGGAGGTGCTGGGTTAGAAACCGCACTAAATTCCCCTTGGGATTTAGTGAAAGTAGGAAATACCCTATTTATTGCAATGGCTGGGCCGCATCAAATTTGGCAAATGGATTTAGAAACTGGCATCATCAAAACTTATGCTGGTACTGGTGCAGAAGCGTGTATTGATGGTTCACTTACTGAGTCTGCCTTTGCCCAACCTAGCGGTATTACTAATAATGGGCAAGAATTATATATTGCTGACAGTGAAGTTAGTTCAATTCGTGGTATTGGAATTGTCGAACCGTATCAAGTAAGAACTGTTTGTGGTAGTGGCGGTTTATTTGGTTTTGGCGATGTAGATGGACAAGGTGAAGATGTCCGTTTACAACACTGCTTAGGAGTGGAATACGCGCAGAATTTTTTGTGGGTGGCAGATACTTATAACCATAAAATTAAATTAGTAAGTCCCAGTGGGAATTGTCAAACAGTTTTGGGAGATGGTTCTGCTGGTTTACAAAATGGCCAGGGTAAGAACACTCGTTTTTCCGAACCTTCGGGATTGAGTGCTTGGAGTTCACATTTATATATTGCTGATACTAATAACCATGCTATTCGTTGCGTAGATTTGGATAGCTTTGAGGTGACAACACTAGAGTTTATTGGGTTATGTGCCTCAGATGTTTGTGTTCCACCGAATTTATAAAAATATTATCTCACGCAAAGGTGCAAAGAAAAACTCTGTATCTGGAGTGTTTGGGTATGATATTTGAAAGAATAATTTTTTAGAGCGATTATCTTTAGAGCCTTGAATAACAGTATTTTCACTGGATTGATGTTGATAATTGCAGATTAGAATAGTTGATTAGTTTAAAGTATCATACAGATGCTTTCTAATTTACATTGTCAACTAGGATTAATATGAACAATATCTGCCAACTATTAGATTTTGGTGCTGATGTTTTGCTATTTAATCAAGATACATATATCGTTAGCAGATTCAAAGAATTGATATCTGAAAATTTTAGACGAAAATTTAACACACAATTAAAGGAAAATAATAATTCTTCAGTTTCAGTAATTTTAAGAACACTGTCCATAAACGAAATCAATTTTCACGCAGAAGATATAATATGGCAATCTTCTAGCGAAGGTATAAACTGTAAGGTTTTCCGAGTTGGATCTACAGGTTGGCAACCCGGAAAGCTCAGAATAAAAGTATCTACAGAAATTTCTCCCCCATCAAATAAATTTGAACATTACAAACTGAACATTACTGTAGCATTAGAATTTTATCCTAATAATCCTAATGAACCCGAATCTCCTTTAGATGATATTCGTAAAATGATACAAGCAACATGAATACTATCCTCCAGATCACCCACCAAAAATCAATAATTGGAATAAATAAAATAATCAGCAGCGCTCGCACTGATTAACTTGATTCTAAGAGACAATTTATAAAGTAAATATTAAGTAGATTGTGTTACGGATTTAAGGTTTGGGCGTAAAATTTGTAAGAATAATATTACAGAGCGATCGCTTGTATGCAATTAGTCGTTTTTGATATTGATGGTACACTAACAAATACCAACAAAATTGATGAAAATTGTTTTGTACGTGCTTTCGCGCTGGAATTTGGTATTTTTGGTATAAATACAAATTGGACTGAATATGCGTACACCACAGATTCTGGAATTACCCAGCTAATTTTTCAAGAAAAATTAAAACGTCTTCCTTCAAATGAAGAGTTAGTAAGACTTAAAGCACGTTTTGTTAGCCTCCTCCAGGAAGCATTTATTAACAACCAAGATTTATTCAACGAAATTCCTGGTTCTGCAAATGTATTAGCTAAATTACAGCTAGACCCTAATTGGTG
>NZ_JADEXF010000930.1 GCF_015207245.1 Nostoc cf. edaphicum LEGE 07299 | reverse complement strand
CCTTCGCACCATCGACGCATTCTGTGTATTTTTCCCAAGTACAGCCGTTCATTTGGTACTTTTCATCACGCTTACCCACTTATGGGTAATGTCCGGGCTTTTATGCCACCCCAAGGTATTTTAATTGTGGCTGCCTACTTACCTAAAGAGTGGGAAGTGCGGTTTATTGATGAGAATGTCAAATCAGCAAGTAGGGCTGATTACCAATGGGCTGATGTGGTGATTGTGAGTGGAATGCATATCCAAAAACCACAGATTAATCAAATTAACGAACTTGCCCATCGAGCGGGGAAAATTACCGTTGTCGGCGGCCCTTCAGTATCTGGGTGTCCAGAATATTATCCTGATTTTGACATTTTACACTTGGGCGAATTGGGAGATGCTAGCGATCGCATGATCGAATATCTAGACCAAAACTCTCAACATCCCCAACAACAAATTCGCTTTGAAACCAAGGAACGTTTACCCCTAACAGAGTTTCCCACCCCAGCTTATCATTTGCTGAATATCAATGATTATTTCTTGGCAAATGTCCAGTTTTCTAGTGGTTGCCCTTATCACTGCGAGTTTTGTGATATTCCCGAACTCTATGGCAACAGTCCTCGGATGAAAACGCCAGAACAAGTAGTCGCTGAGTTAGACGCAATGCGACAATCTGGCAATTTGGGGGCAGTGTATTTTGTCGATGATAACTTTGTTGGCGATCGCCGCGCCGCCATGAAGTTACTTCCTCATCTGATTGACTGGCAAAAACGCAATGGTTATCCCATCCAGTTTGCCTGTGAAGCAACGCTCAACCTAGCTCAAAGTCCAAAGCTGCTGGAAATGATGCGCGAAGCTTATTTCTGCACAATCTTTTGCGGTATCGAAACACCAGAACCAAATGCCCTCCATGCGATTTCCAAAGACCAAAATCTGAGTATGCCAATCTTAAAAGCGATTCAGGTTTTAAATAGTTATGGCATGGAAGTAGTATCAGGAATCATCATCGGGTTAGATACAGATACACCAGAAACAGCAGACCGAATTATCGAATTTATGCGGGCATCGCAAATTCCCATGTTGACAATTAACCTGCTTCATGCGCTACCTAGAACTCCATTATGGCGGAGATTAGAAGCAGAAGGGCGACTTCTCTTTGATGAAAGCCGCGAATCAAATGTTGAGTTTTTGATGCCTTATGAGCAAGTTATTGAGATGTGGCGGCGCTGTATTACAACTGCTTATGAGCCGGAATTTTTATATCAGCGATTTGCCTACAACATGGAACACACCTATCCAAATCGCATCGAAGTTCCTAACAGCCCTTCTCGGATTTCTGCGGCTAATATTCGCAAAGGTTTAACTTATTTAACTAATATTTTGGTGCGGATAGGCTTATTTAGTAACTATCGCCAGACTTTCTGGAAAATGGCCAAGCCAGCACTAAAAGCAGGTAATATTGAAAACTTGGTTCACGTTGGACTTGTCGGACACCATTTGATTAAGTTTGCCCAAGATTGCGCCAAAAACGAAGAATCGGCTTCGTTTTATTCCCAAAAAATTGTTACGAAAGTTCGTAGCTAAGGTAACAATTAAAATAAGTTTTGAAAGGCTGAAACTCTGTTAGAGGTATATACAGAACTGTAAAAAAGTAACCTTGAAGATACACTCGCGATACTTCCTTGGAAAGACGCAATCACACTGCTACCTGCCTAACATTGTAAGGGTTGAAAGCCCACAGTGTATGCAATTATTTTGGTAGCGAGAAAACCATTGCAAGCGAGTGTGGAGCAGTTACATAGGAATTTTAGAGGTTATGAACAGTTCATTGACCCGACCCCTGGCTGTCGTCACAGGTGCCTCCAACGGCATCGGTTACGAACTCGCAAAACAGTTTGCCAAAAACGGCTTTGATCTCTTAGTCACAGCCACTGGATCGAGCATTGACGAAGTGGCTATTGCGTTCGAGGGGCTGGGTGCAAAGGTTGAGACAGTGCAGGCCGATCTCGCTAACTATGATGGTGTTGAGACACTGTACAACCAGATTAAGGCGACTGGGCGACCAGTAGATGCGATCGCTATCAACGCAGGTGTTGGTGTTGGTGGTGATTTCGCCAGTGAAACCGACCTAAAGGACGAACTCAATCTGATCAATCTAAATGTTGTATCCTCTGTACATCTTGCCAAACGAGTGGTGAAGGATATGGTTGAGCTTGGCAAAGGTCGAATCCTTTTCACATCCTCAATTGCCGCACTGATGCCCGGCCCGTTCGAGACAGTCTACGCCGCCTCCAAAGCCTTTGTGCATTCTTTTTCAGAAGGGTTACGCAATGAATTGAAGGACACAGGCGTTACCGTGACCGCCCTCATGCCTGGCCCGACCGATACCAACTTTTTCCACCGCGCGGGTATGGATGACACAAAAGTGGGCACAGATCAAAAAGACGATCCGGCTGAGGTCGCCAAGCACGGTTTTGAAGCTTTGATGGCAGGCAAAGATCACATCATCGCCGGTTCCCTCAAAACGAAGCTTCAGGCCACTGTGAGCAAGGTCTTACCTGATACCATCAATGCTGAACAGCATCGCAAGCTCAGTGAGCCGGGGTCAGGCAACAACTAATTTGTACCTAATCAAGCGAATATGCTCAGTTAGCACTCATTTTAAGCGGGGTGCGATCGCCTGGGCTAACGGACTTGTGAAAAATAAATTATCCCAAATTATTTGCACATCTGTAGGGACGCACATCTGTGCATTGGTGTCAAC
>NZ_JADEXF010000929.1 GCF_015207245.1 Nostoc cf. edaphicum LEGE 07299 | reverse complement strand
CCTCAAGTCTAACCGTAATTCCCGTGCTAATGAACAAGTGGCAGCAGCAATTGTGTATCTTTTAAAGAATCAGCCAGAAGAAGCTCAAGCGAGATTACAACAGGCAGTTGGTTGGTTAGATCGCTCTATTTCTGCCCCTCCCTGTCCAACTCACGGGAAAAGTTAGGAGTTATGAATTATTATTCAACTCCTAACTTTTAACTCCTAACTCCTAACTACATCATCGCCGCAGAGATAATCCGCGGCGATTTTCCATTTGTTTACAAAGCCTCAATTCTGTGCCTTTGCGGTTCCACTCTACCTGATCAAAAATTTGATGCAGAAGACATAAACCACGACCATTTTCTGACTCATCTGGTGGAAGATAGTCTGTCGGTTCTTCATTAATAGTAGATGAAGGAGTAAAGCCACTACCTTGGTCTGATATTATCCACCAATATTGATTATCTATTACGGAAAAACGAACTACAACTGTTTTACTCGGATCGAGATTATTACCATGTTTAGCTGCATTTACTAGGGCTTCTTGAAGTCCTAGACGCAGTTCTGCTTGTAATCTTGCTGGAATTTCTGCCAACAATAAGTCTAAGATAGGACAAAGGTAGAGGGTTGAGGCAAAACTAATAGTGCCCCAATAACGTCCAACTGGACGAAGTGAGATAGTAATCACAAGAGAAACCCCATAGCTTTCAGTTAGCTAGACATCAGTTTGCTATTACAGTCACCCTGATAAAACTTGAGGTGGTCATGCTGCCTTCAAACTTGCGTCTTTAAAACTAAATTTTGAAAATGCTAGGGAGCATTGGCTCTACAACTATGAATTGGGATTGTTTAGATATATCGGCTGGAATAACTTTGATAATGAGGTCAGCAAATTAAGAATATGCTGTTAATTTTAGAGAGTATTAGCCTACTCTAATTAGTTGCCGATTTATAATTTATGCAATCTTCGTCATGTTTTTAAGAACCGATGCAACTTGAATTTATTTAAACAAAATGAATTTTTATTCTTGGCTTAATTCAATTTTAGCATCTTTAGTATGCACTAGACTAAAATTTTCAAATTTCAGTTTTTTTGAAGGAATTACTACCCTTGTCAAAATGTGATAGCACAAGAAAGGCGGCAGTTTCAACATGAGCAGTTTGAGGAAAGAAATCAGCAGGTTGTACCCGTGTGATAGTATATTGCCCATCTTGACAAAGCAATTTCAGGTCGCGGGCGAGGGTAGCTACTTTACAGCTGACGTAAACGATCCGAGATGGTTTCAATTGCCGTAAAGTATCTATGACTGCGCGATCGCACCCCTTACGTGGCGGATCGAGTATTACTACTTCTGGTATTGTGCCCATTTGGGGAAGCAATTGCTCTACTGCCCCGACTTGGAATGTCACATTATCAATTCCGTTGCGGTGGGCATTCAAAATTGCTTGTTCTACTGCTGCTGGTTGCACTTCTAATCCTGTAGCAATACGCACTTTTTTGGCCAGGGGTAAAGTTAAAGTCCCAATACCGCAGTAGGCATCAACTAGGAACTCATGCCCTTGAAGATTGAGTTCTGATTGAATTACCTCTAATAGTGCCTCTGCTGTTTCGGTATACACTTGGAAAAATGTATCTGGGCGTACTTGAAATTCCAGTCCAGCAAAATTTTCACGCAGGTGGGGTACTCCAGCGATGCAACGGGTTTCTGATCCAAAGATAGCATTTGTGCGATCGCTATTGCGGTTAAGGGACACTCCCACTAACTGCGGATAGCGCTTTAACCATTCCTGGGCTTGGGTTTCAATTCCTGATAAATTCCAGTCCTTTACCACCAATGTCAGCAACATTTCCCCAGTGTGTCGGCCAATGCGTAAACTGAGATGGCGAATTTTTCCTTGGTGGCGGTGTTCGTCGTAAATTTGCCAACCTTGCTGTTGAATATCCTGCTTAACTTCGGCAAGTAAGGGATTTAATCGCGCATCTTGGACTGGACATTGATTTAAGTTAATTAATTGGTGACTACCTTTTTGATAGTAACCAGCCTGTACTTGTTCTGTTGCCGATAGCGAGAGAGGATATGTAGATTTATTACGGTAGCCGAAAGCAGAAGGGGCAGCAAGTACCGGATCTACTGGTGGTTGAATAAAACCGCCAATGCGTTCTAAAGCTTGGATAACTTGATTTTGCTTGGCTACTAGCTGGTAATCATAATTAATATGCTGCCACTGGCAACCACCACACTTATCCGCCACAATACAACTAGGTCGGATACGGTGGGGGGATGGTTCCAATAGCTCTTGGAGCTTGCCATGGCCGTATTTTGGTTTAACGTGTACCAAGCGGACAATGGCGCGATCGCCTGGAACAGTATCTGGGACAAACACTACACGCTCATCAGCGCGTCCCACACCATCGCCTGTATCACTTAGGTTAGCGATCGTCACTTCGATTAATTCACCCTGTTGCCAAATTGTTTTAGTCATTTGTCGTTGATCGTTGGTCATTAGTCATTGGTCATTGGGATTAGGTGACAGGTGACAAGTGACAGGGAATAATCTGTACCCTGTAACCTATTACCTATTCCCTTCTTCAGTCCCCACTCCCCCAAATAGATAAATTCAATACATAAGTAACTCCGATCCCTTCACTTGTGTACCTCCAACTCGCTAAACTAACAGATAATATTTCAGGTGATTTCAATCATCATGACTGTAATTAGCCAAGTTATTCTCAAAGCCGACGACGAACTGCGTTATCCCAGCAG
>NZ_JADEXF010000928.1 GCF_015207245.1 Nostoc cf. edaphicum LEGE 07299 | reverse complement strand
CCATATACCTGTCTGCATTTTCAGGCTGGAAAACAGACCAATGTTTTTCTTGCTGTTGGAGTTAGTTATTTTTCTAGCTGGGTTAGCCAAGCTGAACCTGCTCTTTCCGGACTTGAGAGGCTTGAAGCCCGGTATTCTTAAAGAGTATGCGATCTGAAACGCATTTCACTTAGTCTGCAACAAAATTTCATTTAGTCCGCACAAATTTCACTTAGTCCGCACAAATTTCATTTAGTCTGCAAACCGACACCGACAATAGCTAGAACAAAAGGCTATGTGAAGGCAAATGGTATTAATCGGAGTTTATGTCGGATAAAAGATAAGGGTATCTTATTTTGTGTTCTCCCGGATTCGTGTATACTGAATTTTTAAATTCAGAGCCACCGAGTGCGATCGCTTAATTATTGTGAATAACCCTGAACTAAATAACTTACCTCCGATTAAACTCATTGCTCTTGACGCTGAAACGGCATCGCTCTCTGGGCGCACGGCTAGTACAAGACCACCAACCGATATTCGGTGGGTAAAAGTTCTGGAATTTTTACGCAGCAACAATCTCGCACCCAACAGCCGCAAACTCTACGAACGCGAAC
Source organism: Nostoc cf. edaphicum LEGE 07299 (assembly GCF_015207245.1). Taxonomy (GTDB): domain Bacteria; phylum Cyanobacteriota; class Cyanobacteriia; order Cyanobacteriales; family Nostocaceae; genus Nostoc; species Nostoc edaphicum_B. Next base: position 2,155 of record NZ_JADEXF010000928.1, on the reverse strand, counting down.
TCAAAAGGTTTTTGGCTTGGAGTGAGCTGCACTATCATGAACTGCGTCCACGTCATCTTGCGCTATATAAAGAATATCTCCGTGATGAAATACGGACTGATGCAGGGAAACCGCTTTCAAAAAGCAGCATCAATGCGGGAATTGCGGCACTCAAAAGCTTTTTCAAATGGATGTCTTACACGTATCCTGAAATTATTTCTACTAATCCGACACTGGGGATAAAACTGGAAAAAGTACCTCTACCACCAGCCCAGAGTTTAACCCCTGAAGAAATGGAACAGGTTTGGTCAGCGTTGGAGTTATTGGGAGAAACAAAGCAACGAGATACAGCACTCGTCCACATTCTCAGTCATGGACTGCGGGCTGGGGAAGTTGTGCAGTTAAATGTTGGCTCATTTGATGGCAAGCTGCTATTTTTACCAGACACCAAAACCAATGAACCACGCTTGGTTCCACTGCGAAAAGAGAGCCGGGAAGTTTTAGCAGAGTATTTGAGATCGCGCGAACAGCAAGGGGAGGTGTTAAACAGCGACTCTCCACTGATGATTTCACACCATGCTTCGTACAAAGGTGAACGCTTAAGTTATCACGGCATTTACTTCGCGGTGGAAAAAATCGGTGAAATAGCTCACATTGAGGATTTGCACCCTCACTCCTTTCGCCACACCTATGCCACTGACTTATTGCTATTGGGAGTTGACCCCAGTCATGCACGAAAATTAACAGGACATCAAAGCGAGAAAGCGTTTCGGCGCTATACGCTTCGCAGCGAACAAGAAGCAGCGATCACTGCTTACTATCGTGCAATCGGTGAAACTTATGGGGAGTAAGGTATGCCTAAGCCACTCGATCCCAAGTGTCAGCTATGTTCCAAACTACCAACAACTCAAGCGAAAGTTTTACATGGAACAGCAGGGGATGGGTGTTGGAATCCAAAAGTCTGCCACAATCGCCGCTCATTCTATCGCCACCGCTCCCAGAAAAATTCAGCAGAAATTGATGCGATCGCAGTCGAACCACCAGGAACATATTTTGCAGTGCTGTATTTGTATAAAGAACCAGGGGATAAACCATTACACGCGTTGGGTGCAGAACTCTGGCTGGGACAACAGCCTATTTGTCGCCTGGAACCAATTCACTGCTTTGGGCTAACCGCTGGCAAGATCCGCGCCTATACAGATCAGGTGTTGCAGGCGTTTGCTAAATCTTATGGTATTTCATTATATCAATATAAGGATATGTTTGAAATTACCTCAAGTTACTGCCCAGTTCGTCCTTGCCCGTTACATCCAGAATCCTAGAGATGACCACATACCACCAATTAACCATCTGGGATGTATTAGATGAGTTGTCTGAATCTCCACCAACTTCTTCCCTTGATGCTATGTGGGATTGTTTGGATGCCGAGCTAGAGAATTTACCCTTGGAGGCACAGTTATTAACCGCAGCGCTTGCCTTCAGTCAAATTGCGGATATTCTTAAGTCTCGTGCCGAAGTGCTGTTGCAAGATACCCGCGATCGCAATAGTCTTTTAGGGCCAGTTGTTAGCACCGATCTCTTTGCTGGTCTAGTGCGGACAACAATGCACCTAGATTTAGATGATTTAATTGAACCGCAAACACCACAAACCTTTAAACCACACGGCCCACACCAATTTTCATCTCCTAACCAGGAGGGTGATTCTGTAGCAGCACCTGTTGAAAAAGCGAATGTTTTGGCAATGCTCGATGAGGTGACAACTTTAGAAGATGTCCGCAATTTGGCATCAGATGAGGATGTGGAAAAATGGCAAAGTGCGATCGCTAATTACCTGATCAATGTCAAAGATGAGATTTCTTTAGTTAAACTGCAACGTGTGTTGCAAATGCCGATGGTAGAAGTATGGTTGGGATTATTGCTGGGTGGGTTTACACTAGAACAACGTGGTGATTTTTATCACAATCAAAATGTCTGGGTGAAAAGCTCTCTGACTTCGACCATCTTCAACGGCATTGTAAAGCATTCATAAGTCGGAAGTCGGAGGTAATTGGCAATACGGTTCGGTTAACAAAGTTGTCTGTTGAGGCGAGCAGTTCTTGAGCAGGGGGAGAAGAGAAATTTTAATAACTTTCCTCCCCTGCTTATGCGAACCGTATTGGACACATAAGAACTCATC
>NZ_JADEXF010000927.1 GCF_015207245.1 Nostoc cf. edaphicum LEGE 07299 | reverse complement strand
GTTTTAACATCACCAAAGCTGAAAAATATTGTACATCGAGATGGTTCTCCATCTCTACCGGCTCTACCAGATTCTTGATAATAACTTTCTATATTTCTGGGCAGATCGAAGTGAACTACCAACCGCACATCAGGTTTATTAATTCCCATTCCAAAGGCGATTGTTGCCCCCATCACCCGAACATCATCTCGAATAAATCGCGTTTGATTACTACTACGTTCTTCATCACTTAATCCGGCGTGATAAGGCAGAGCAATAACTTTATCATTTTGGAGTTTAAACGTGAGTTCATCAACTTTTTTACGAGTTAAAGAATAAATAATTGTCGAACCTTCAGTTTCTCGAATTAGTTCTAACAATTCAGCGTAAGCATATTTAGTTTTAGGACGAACTTCGTAATAAAGATTTTCACGGTTAAAGCTGGCAAGATGGATGCTTGGTTGCTTCAACCCTAATTGTTGAATAATATCACTACGGACGCGATCGGTTGCTGTGGCGGTGAGGGCAACAGTAGGAACATCAGGATAGCGTTTCCGCAGAGATTTCAACTGGCGATATTCTGGACGAAAATCATGTCCCCATTCAGAGACGCAGTGCGCTTCATCAATAGCAAAGCTAGAAATACCGATTTTTTCTTTAACTAAATCGAGAAACGGGAGAAACCTTTCACTGAGGAGACGTTCCGGGGCGACGTAGAGTAATTTTACTTTACCGCTGAGGATGGCTTCTTCCCGCGATCGCACTTTGTAAGCGTTCAAACTGCTATTGAGAAATGTCGCGTTAATATTATTATTTCGCAGCGCTTCTACTTGGTCTTGCATCAAAGCAATTAACGGCGACACTACCACAGTTAGTCCATTTTTCAACAATGCTGGTAGCTGAAAACATAGAGATTTCCCCCCGCCAGTCGGCATCACAACCATTAAATCTCGATTTTGCAGCGCATCTTCGATAATTTGCCGTTGTCCGGGGCGGAATTGGTCATAACCGAAGTGATATTTTAGCGCTTGTTCGAGATGAGGATACTGAAGCATAGCGATCGCTTTTTCGGGGTCTGTCTGCGTGAGTAGTGATTGAAGATATCAGGATTTTAACTCACATCATTGGTAGCTTTGGTCAGAACTGCGTTTCTATTGGCGATGTCTACGATGGGCTACGCCTACGCTTGATTTTCAAGATTGTCGCTAATCTTGTAGCGACAATCTTGTATTGAGCTAATAAACATCATCATGAGTACCAATGTCTAACAAAAGAACAACTTGTTCCCCACTCTCTTCATCGGTTTTCAGCAAGAAAACAACACGACAATCATATCCACAAGAACATGAAAGCAACCCTGAAAGCTTTCCTTCTAGCTTGTGAGTGCCCAAGTTGACTGCAAATATGTCATTCTCCATAGCAGCAATAGTTTCTTCTATTCTGGCCTGTAAGTCAGCATTACGACGAGTAAATTTTCGAAAAGCTCTTTTAAATTTGCTCGTGATAACTAACTTATACATCGGCTGCACTTGGGTTATTGAGATATTCCCGTAATTCTTGAATTGCTTCGGCAGCAGTCTGGACTTTGAGCCTACCTGCTTGGAATTCAGCAATAGAAGCTGCTGCATCTGACGCAATTTCATCTCGCCGACTTTCAATAATTCGGTTTTTGAGAATTTGTACCAGCATTTCTTGCTGCTCTAAAGTAAGCTCCATTGCGGCATCTAAAACTCTATCTAGGTTACTCAATTGCTCGCTCCTCTTAATTATTAGAGTTGATAACAGAACTCGTAAGATATAAAAAACTTAAAAGTCTTATCCTTATCGCTTTTTGAGCTTCGTCAAACTCATATTAACTTATCGCACTAAATCAACCTTTATACATTAGCGATGTCTACGACGCGCTACGCCTACGCTTGTCTTTAAAGACTGCCGCTACAATAATATTAGCGATATTAGCGATCGCACTTGTATTGAGCTAATAAACATCGTCACGAGTCTGACTTTTCACGTTATGTGGAAAAGTCCACGAAAAACCTAACCCCCTAACCCCCTTCCCGCATCGGGAAGGGGGAAATTCAAAGTCTCTCTCCTTTTAGGAGAGAGAAATAGAAGAGAGGTTTTCCAGATGCCGTGAAAAATCAAGAAAAAGAACGGGTTGTAAGGTTGATTGTATACACTAATATAAGAAATTTTAGTATCACCAAAAGACGTAATTGTAGAAGGTTTATTCCAAAAAAGATTAAAGCAACCCATGTATTTAAACCCTTGTTTGGAGAGAATTCTCTTGTTTTTCAAGAAGCGCGATCGCACCAACAACAACGGCAGCTATTACTCCCAGCATTTCATGGCGATAATTTAAAATCTTATGGACAAGCAATTTGTCAAATAACTGAAAATATTACACAACATTGGACATCAGGTACAAATATTTGTATACACAAATTAATGTCAAATATCACTTTAGAAATTATCTTACAAGTGGTATTTGGGATTACTCATGGTGCGCGTTACCAACAATTAAAAGAACAATTGAGTTCTTTATTAGAAGACGTAACTAAACCTTGGTATTCCAGCTTGTTTTTCTTTCCTTCGCTACAAAAAGATTTAGGCGCATGGAGTCCTTGGGGAATTTTCTTAAAAAGACGAGAGCAAATTGACAAACTAATCTATGCAGAAATTTCTGAAAGACGTTGGCAAAATGATTCTGCGCGTACAGATATTCTCAGTCTGCTGATGTCAGCGTATGACGTAAATGGGCAACAGATGAC
>NZ_JADEXF010000926.1 GCF_015207245.1 Nostoc cf. edaphicum LEGE 07299 | reverse complement strand
TCGCAATCAACTAAAATCCCTATTAGAGATTGAAACAACAGGTTTACTCGATTCAGTTGTGGGGGATAATATCGCAATCAACTAAAATCCTTATTAGGTATTAAAACCTTTAAGTACACGACTTTGGGCGGTACTGCTTAAACTCAAAGAAAGTCAGCTATATTTAAGTTCATAGGAGAGCATTTGACAAATAATTTGTCGCTCCGCAACTAATCGGGATGACTGGATTCGAACCAGCGGCCCCTTCGTCCCGAACGAAGTGCGCTACCAAGCTGCGCCACATCCCGTCATAAAAATGGCATTGTAAATTAAGAATATCACAACCTGTACCAAATAGCAGAATTACATCTATATACGATCGCTTCATCAAAGACTTTGCTTGCTAGGATTAAATTTGTATAACTCTAGTGGTAAAAGCGGATTGTGACTGTAAAACCAGACTGGTTGCGGGTGAAAGCACCTCAGCTTGAGCGCATCGGTAACGTTAAAGAAATTTTGCGGGATTTAGCCCTCAATACAGTTTGCGAGGAAGCGTCCTGTCCGAATATTGGTGAATGCTTCAACGCTGGGACTGCTACGTTTTTGATTATGGGCCCGGCTTGTACACGCGCTTGTCCCTACTGCGATATTGATTTTGAGAAAAAACCCAAACCGCTAGACCCCACAGAACCTACACGACTGGCGGAAGCTGTTCGCCGCCTGAACCTTAATCATGTGGTCATCACTTCTGTAAATCGAGATGACTTGCTTGATGGTGGTGCTTCTCAGTTTATGGCGTGTATTGATGCAGTTAACTCTGTTTCACCCAACACCACAATTGAGGTGCTAATTCCTGACTTATGCGGTAATTGGAATGCTCTGGAGTTAATTCTACAAGCTGCGCCAGAGGTATTAAACCACAATACCGAAACTGTTCCACGCCTATATCGCCGGGTGCGTCCCCAAGGAAACTACGATCGCACATTAGAATTATTGCAGCGCACTCGCCAACTTTCTCCTAGCACATATACCAAATCCGGCATCATGGTTGGACTCGGTGAAACTGATGCCGAAATTCGCCAAGTCATGCAAGACTTGCGAACTGTGGATTGCGACATTTTGACCATTGGGCAATATCTCCAACCCAGTCAAAAACACTTGCAGGTAAATGAATTTGTTAATCCAGAACAATTTGCTGACTGGAAGGCATTCGGCGAAAAAATCGGATTTTTACAAGTTGTTTCTTCACCATTGACAAGAAGCTCATATCATGCTGAACAAGTTAGAGAATTGATGGAACGCTACCCACGCTCAAAAGTTAGGAGTTAAGAATTAGGAATTATGAGTGAGCAGATGTACTCCAACACAAAACTTTCCGTTGCAATTCTGGGTGCAGGTGCTTGGGGTGCATCTCTAGCAAATCTCGCTGCTGCAAATGGTCATCAGGTGCGTGTATGGTCGCGTCAAGGTTCCCAAACTCTTCAAGTAGTTTTAAAAGATGTCCAAATAGTCCTGTCTGCTATCTCAATGATTGGTGTGAGAGATGTTGCTTCCCAAGTTGAGTCTTTCCCCCTTTCTCCAGAGACAATTTTTGTGACGGCGACGAAAGGCTTAGATCCCCAAACTACCTGCACGCCTTCACAAATTTGGCAAACAATATTTCCTAACCATGCGGTGGTTGTTTTGTCTGGGCCTAATTTGTCAAAAGAAATTCAAATGGAATTACCAGCAGCCACGGTGGTAGCCAGTAACATTCCCACGGCTGCGGAAGTAGTGCAGTTAATATTTTCTTCTCATCGTTTCCGGGTATATACGAATCCCGACCCCTTGGGGGTAGAACTGGGGGGAACACTGAAAAACGTGATTGCGATCGCAGCTGGTGTGTGCGATGGTTTACAACTGGGAACCAATGCCAAAGCTGCTTTAGTAACCCGTGGACTTACAGAAATGGTTCGCATCGGCAACAACTGGGGTGCTAAGACGGAAACATTTTATGGTTTATCGGGTCTAGGAGATTTGTTAGCAACGTGCAATAGTCCCTTAAGTCGCAATTACCAAGTCGGCTATCAGCTAGCTGGTGGTAAGTCACTTACAGAAACTCTCACAAATTTACAAGGAACTGCTGAAGGAGTGAACACTTGCCGAGTTTTGATGCAACGAGCCAAGCAACAAAACATCGCAGTCCCAATTACCGAGCAAGTTTATCGGTTACTTCAAGGCGAAATCACGCCCGGACAAGCACTTGATGAACTGATGTTGCGAGATATCAAGCCAGAGTACAACTATTAGTTAGTGGTCTGTCAAGTCAACGATGCTGTGTAAATAAGTTTGTAGTAAGGACTTTAGTCCTTATATTAAGCACTGAAGTGCTTACTACATACCAGGCTTTCCTTAACTTGGACTACTAGTTAGTAGTCGTCAAGTTGAAATTGGCACTTTAAGACTGACATACAAGACGACGCAGGTACACGGAGAGGGTGTTTGATAATTTATCCGCATCTTCTATCTCCGTGCCGAGAGAATTTTCGCCGTTAATGCTAATCACTTTCCCGATATCTATTAGTTCTACTTATACCTGAATAATCCTGAGAAAAAATTGCTAAATCGTCAGGATATTACTTTTGCACCCATGTAAATGTGACTATGCCAATTATAAAGATGACATTCACTGAAGGATGTTTATACTGTGTTACAAAAGTTACTATCAAAAAACCATTAGGGTTGAAATATTAACTAAGTAGTTGAAATATTGCAAACCTAGCTGTGGATTT
>NZ_JADEXF010000925.1 GCF_015207245.1 Nostoc cf. edaphicum LEGE 07299 | reverse complement strand
GGTCTAATAAGTCCGGTATCTTGTTGTTCGTGACTAATTTAGAATTGCTATATCGATTTCAGGTAATGCACAATCGCCTCTGCTGTTGAGAAGTTAGTAGCCAATAAAACTTGATTAATAGTGCATAATCTTAACAGTGCTTCTTCATTTGCTTGACCAGGTTGAGGTTGCAACAAGTCTCGCAGGAAAATAACTGCTACAATTTCTCCTGCTCCAACCAGTGAAGCAATTGTTTGATATCCTCCAGAAGTTGGTGCAGGGGTTTGTTGACTAATAGTTATCCCTGCCTGTTGATGTAAAACTTCACTAACAGATGGCCAAGTAATTGTAAAACTCTGCGAGAAAAATTCCTGATGTTCGGAAACCAATTCAGCAAGTTCTGATTTCTTGCTTTCATGAGCAATCAGTACTATATTTCTTTTAATGATTGCTTGAGGAGACTCACTTCCATTTGTTTCTTCTGGAGTTTCATCAAAACGATGTTCTTCTAATTGCGGAATTTCTTCAATAGTTTGACTGATGCTCTCAGTAGCTCCACTTTCTGTTGTTTCCAAAGGTGGAATATCAGAAATTTCACTTATTTGTGCAGCAACACCATCAACATATAGATTAACTTCTTCAGTACTTGCATTACTCAAATCAATGTATTGATTGCTTAAAACTTCCGCAACGGCATCATCAGGTGCAGTTGATGCTTCAGAAACTTCGCTTGTTGTTTCATCTACCGCAGAAGTAGGTTCTAATTCGTCAACATCTGCGCTGTCTGCTGGTGTAACTGACCTATCCCAATCTATTGCTTCATCAATGATATCGCGTGTAACTTGGCTCTCCTCCTCTGCCGCTTGTGGCTGAATCTCATTGTTTTCAACAACTTCACTGGTTTCTTCTGCTACTGACGTATCCAAATTCACTACTTCATCGTGAGTAGTTTCGGGAATGTCAGTCTCCTCCTCAGATACATGGTGGAAAATATCGCGCAGCTGGACGGAGGTAACTTCTGCTGCTAGTGCTGCCTCCAACTCTGCATTTTCATTGTAGGTAGCTTCGGGAGTGGTGCTTTGTACAGGAACTTCGTTGAAAATATCACGTGGCTGTACGAAGGTAACTTCTGCTTCTAGTGCTGCCTCTAACTCTGCATTCTCGTCGTAGATAATTTCTGGAATAGGACTTATATCACGCTGTTGTACGAAAGTAGATTCTGTTGCCAGTGCTGCTTCAAAATCTACAGCCTCATCGTGGTTAGCTTCTGGAAGGACACTTTCCTCTTCAGGAGTTTCAATGATGTTTTCAGGTGCAGCTATAGCGTCATCAAGTTCAGTCAAAGAAACTTCTGAGGCTTCGCTGACTTTTGGAACCTCTACTTCCTCACTATCTGCGCTGACTTCTGGTGTAACTAATGTCCGCAAATCCACAATTTCATTACGAACATCGTGTGGAACTTCGCTAACTGCTTCTGGTGGCTGAATGATGTTTGCAGGGGCGATTATCTCAACAATCGGGATGACATCATCAGGTTGAGTCGCAACGACTTCCTCAATTTCGCTGATTTCTGGGGAAGGGGGTGTTTCTACTTCGGGACTAATTGGCGTTGAAACTTCGTTAACTACCTCTGGGACTGGATTAACAACATTGGCAGCGTTGACATTTTCAGGCGATCGCGGCCGAGAAAACAGTGAAGGATCTATAATTCTAAAGACTGTCTCTGGTTGCTCATAAACGGGAGCAACTGCTTCCAAAATCAAAACATAATCTGCAATCCGAATAACATCTCCATCGCTCAAAGAATATGGTCGATCTTTTTCAGCCTGTTTACCATTAACTATTGAGCCATTTCTACTGCCAAGGTCAGAGAAGTAGTAATTTCCATTTTTAACAAAAAACTTAGCATGTACTCGACTGATATCAGGGCTGTCTAAGAGTAAATCAGAATCAGGAGAACGACCTATTAGCCATTCTCCTCTCGTTGGAGTTTCTGTGGTAAGGTCAACTTCATTGACTTCACTTAGATTTGGTGAGTAGCTAACTTTTACTTTCATATTAATTTTTGGTTAATTTTATTGATTTCTGCCACCCAGCGCTGACGGGTAGTATGTTCTAAATTTAAAATATCATCTTGTGACCAATGGAAATGATAAGCAATAAAAGCTACCTCCTCATATAAAGTATCAGAGGGGTAGCTTACGACTCCCCCGCTAGTTCTAGCTCCACTGAAAATTGAGTATTGCAGTGGGGACATTGTGTCGGAATGTGTACATTGCCTTGTTGATTGATTCGATTGTAAAATTCTCGGAGATAGGCAATGTCATGTAAGAGCAGTCCTTCGAGTAAATCAGGACTAACAGAGTTGAAACTGCCCAAGCGAGTGATAACCCTTGCAAGCATTACCAAGACACCGTAAGCCGGATTTTCTTGAACTTTGCGTTCTTGTTGCACCAAAATTTCATCTTTGGCGGTGGCTAAACGCATCACCCCATGACGATGTACTCGTTGTTCGCCATCACTCAATCCTCTAGGAAGAGTGAAAGCAAATTCTGTGCAGAGAGTATCCTTTTTACGGCGCATAGGTTATTGGGGAGTGCTGAGTGCTGAGTTAGGAGTTAGGAGTTAGGAGTTAGGAAGAAATATTATTGTTTCAAGCTTAAAACTCGGAAGTTGAGCCTTTTTGCTTGAACGTTGAGTCTTTGAACTCGGAACTTTAACCTTAGCACTCAGGACTCAGCACTCAGCACTCAGCACTCAGCACTCAGCACTCCCC
>NZ_JADEXF010000924.1 GCF_015207245.1 Nostoc cf. edaphicum LEGE 07299 | reverse complement strand
AGAGTAAAGAGATGTTTTCACAAATAATTTAGGATTACTATATTTGGTGAAGGCATAGCAAAGCTGTGCCCCTACCGTATGGTTATTTATCTAAAAATGGCTGTAAAGACGCAACAGATTATTTATTGCTAGAGCCTGAAAAAAGCAGATTTGTAACTTGCTCTAACACCTTTAATGCTGTTAATGAACCTCGAATCAACCGAGTAGCGGCAAAAGGTTCTCGAAGCATTGCGATCGCTAACAAAAAAGGGTTTAGAGAGCCATCAGAGTTAATTGCTGGTGTGAGATCGGGGATATTATGCTGACAATCGTCGCTAACTACTCGCAGCATTGCCACAGACACCTCAGCCGCATTGAAAAATTCTAAAGCGGTAAATCCTTCCATATCGACAACATCAGCGGCCAAAGTCTTACCCAAATGGCGTTTTTCGGCAGCAGACCAAATCACGCGATCGCTTGTCACCGACTTGACTAATGAGGCTTTTTCTGATAATAAAGAGTGCAAATGTCCTGTCAAAGTGCGATCGCATTCTTGCTGTTTTCCCTGATAAATACAATTTTGATACAGCACAAGATCGCCAACTGTATAGCGATCGCTCAAGCTGCCACATATACCCATAATTAGCACTCTGGATTTTGGAGTCAAAAATTGTCCTTGTTGCAGGTATTTGAGTAAAGGCTTCATCCCAACAGGTATGGCTACTATTGTTGGGATGGAGGCAGTAATGCCGCTTAATCCGCGACACACAGCTTTATATTCTGCTCCTTGAGGCACCAGAATTGTGTTGATGGGCAAAAAATTAGGCACTAGCTCTCTCTATAGTTTCAAGTTTTAAAGTTCAATTAATGTTTGAAGTAGACGGGCGTAGTGCGATTCTTCTTTACCTTCAAGAGCGTGAGGGGCTGGTGAGCATCTCGGCTTCGCTCGATGGAGCCGGAGTCGAACCATGTTCCCTCCGGGGAAGCAAGCTACGCGCAGCGTCTCGTAGAGAAGTGCGGACTACGCCTACGCAGTTGGTAAAATAGGATCGCTCACCGTCGCTGCGTAACCACTAACTACTGCTTGCATTAAAGATTGGGTCATATCTGAGTGACAATAAGTAATATTGCTGTTTAGTAGTAACCAAAATTAGCAAACCGAAGATGATTGCTGTAGCATGACTAAATAATTGTGTCATCCACACGATAATTTTCCAAGATGGTAAAGCTTCATAACTCCAAATCCGCACGAGAACTCTTCAATATTTCCAAATTGGCAATTCAATTTTCGTGGCTGACGGTGAGTTTTTGGATTGCCGTAACGGTAGCTGGTGTTCTAGCTTTCAGTTCCCTAAAGTATGCTTTGTTTCCAGATATTACCTTTCCAGTGGTGGTTGTAAATGCTACAGCTCCCCTGGCAACTGCCTTGGATACAGAAGCAAAGCTCACCAAACCCCTAGAAGAACGCCTCCGCTCTCTAGAAGGACTGGAAAATATTCGCTCATCAACCTATCCTAGTCAAACAGCTGTTGCCCTTTCTTTTGCGGTTGGGACGAATTTAGAAACATCGACCAAAAAGGTTGAAACTGCCCTAAAGCAGCTAACTTTGCCTCAAGGAGCGACTTCTAAAATTATTCCCCTGAATCTAAACGAGTCAGCCGCCATTAGCTATGCCATAGAGAGTCCCACCCGGAATCTCAAAGATTTGACGAAGTTAGCGCAAGATGAGATTGTTAGTGCGATCGCTAAATTACCAGGAGTATTAAAAGTCTCACTACTAGGTGCTGCGACTGCAACTCCTCCGGTAAATCCAGCAAATACGAGTGCAACGGCTCTCCCCCAAGGTGGGGCGACATTAGTCCGGTTTAACGGTCAAGATGCACTCGCATTTCAGGTAATTAAACGCGGTAGTGCCAATACTTTGGAAGTAGTGAGTCAAGTTGAGAAAGAAGTTCAAAGGCTACGCTCAACCCTAAAAGATGTCAAACTCACCTTAGCTGCCACCCAAGCAGAATACATCCGCCAAGCCACCCAGTCAACAATCGATGCTTTGCTGGAAGCCGTCTTGTTGTCAATAGTGGTGATTTTTCCTTTTTTATGGAATTGGCGAGCAACTCTAATCTCTGCCTTGGCGATTCCGACATCTTTGTTGGCAACATTTATCGTCATGGCAATTTTTGGCTTCAACTTAGAGACAATTACGCTGCTAGCTTTGGCATTAGTTATCGGTAGTGTAATTGATGATGCGATCATTGATGTCGAAAATATCATGCGGCACATTGATGATGGCGAAACTCCTCGCCAAGCCGCCTTTTCCGCTACAGATGAAATTGGCTTAACAGTCATCGCCACCACTGCTACAGCAGTAGCAGTTTTTTTACCCATTGGTTTGATGGGAGGAGTCATCGGACAATTCTTCAAGCCATTTGGGATCACAGTTTCAGCAGCTATGATTGCTTCAACATTGGTTGCTCGTACATTGTCACCAGCCTTAGCTACCTACTGGTTAAAACCTGCTAATTCAAATCCCCAACGCCATCAAAAAGCAAACACTTGGGTGAATTTTACCCAATTTTATAGAAACTTACTTAACTGGTCTTTAAACCACCGTAAGACAGTCATTGCATTAGCCATACTTAGCTTTGTTGCTGGTATGGCGTTGAGTCTACTAATTCCCAAAGGATTTATTCCTAAATTAGATCGCGGTGAGTTCAATATTACTTATACTGCACCTTTGCCAAGTATTCCTAGTGGAGCAGAGGGGCAGGGGAGCAGAGG
>NZ_JADEXF010000923.1 GCF_015207245.1 Nostoc cf. edaphicum LEGE 07299 | reverse complement strand
GCTCCCAATCTCACCCGTAGCGTCACTCTCCCTTTATCGGTAAATTTGATAGCATTACCCAAGAGGTTGAGCAATACTTGACACAATTTATTTTCGTCCGTTTCTATGTATTTAGGAATATCTGGCGCATATTCAAACACTAATTCTAAATTTTTAGATGCAGCACGCAAGTGCAACATCTCCTCTAAGTTCTTCAACAAATGAATTAAGTCAAAGCTGTTGCAATTTAAGGTGATTTTGCCAGCTTCGATTTTAGACATTTCGAGAATGTCGTTAATTAATTTCAGTAGATGTTCGCCAGCACGATTAATTATTGCCAAGTTTTCTTGATGTTCGCTAGATAGCGAATAATCTCGACTCATGACTTGGGTGAAACCAAGAATGGCATTGAGTGGGGTACGCAGTTCGTGGCTCATGTTAGCCAGGAATTCACTTTTGGCGAGGTTGGCGGCAGTACTTCGCGCCGCTTCTCGAACGGCTGCTTGTTGTTCTTGCGCAGCGATTTTTTGCGATTGAATCAGTTCTTCTTGGGTAGTTTGCAGTTGCTCGATAACTTGCTGGAACTCTTCAGTACGTTTTTTTACTTGAGCTTCTAAGGTGCGATTGTATTCTGCTAATAACTTTTCTGTTTGTTTGCGTTGAGTAATATCAAAAAATGTGGCGATCGCAAAAGCCACATTCCCCGATTCATCATAAATTGGCTTTCCTAAAACCTCAATGCGAGTAGTATTGCCACAACGGCGAATTTCCATATCATCAACCCTGATGCTTTCCCCAAGCAATGCTCTCAAAATCGGCAAGCGATCGCTGGGGTAAAGTCGATCTGTCCCGGCAAGGTAAGCTTGATATATCTCTGACAATTCTTCGATTTTAACTTCTGCGATCGCTCCTTGACCGAGAATTTGCTGCCCAATCTGATTTGTATAATGAGGTTCACCTTCAGCATCGATAATAAATACACCTACTGGTATGGCTTCTAAAAATTGAGTTAGCTGACTCTGATTATGAAATAACGCCTCATTTAAAACTTGCATCTCGGCATTCTTTGCTTCTAAAGCACTAAAGGATGCTTGGAGTTGCTTTGCCATAGTTTCAAATGATTTGGCTAGTTCCCCCAGTTCATCGGAACGCTGAATATCTGGTGTTTCCTCCCATTCACCTTGAGCAATTTTCTTCGCCGATCTGTTTAATTGTAAAATTGGCTTAATTACCCAACGAGCAGTCAAAATTCCAATTCTTGTAGCCACTAAAAAAGCAATTATGCACAGCAAAATCGTGATGCGGGTGTTGGCATTAATTTGCTCCATAAATTCGCCTTCGGCAATCACCGCCACAATTAGCCAATCTAAACCCAGTTCGTCCTTCCAGCTTTTTACCTGTACAAAATAACGCATTTCATCGGCGGTAAAACTTAGCTGTTGCTTCCCCACAACCAACTTAAGATTGCCAAAGCGTTCGATCAAAGACTGTGTAGTGAGTTTAATTAGAGGATTTTGACTATCTAATGCTGATAGACGTTTTCCTTTACCATTAACGATCGTATATGGTGGCTCGCTAGTAGAAGAAGCTACTATTAACCCAGAACGCTCTAAAATAAAAGTTTTACCCGACTCTGTTACCTTTAACTTAGCTAAAAACTTGCCGATTTGTGATAAAAGCAAATCAACACTAATCACCCCAACGAATTTGCGATTTTTATCGTAAACAGGATAGCTGGAAGATATGGATAAAACTTCTGGTTTATCTTCCCATTGATAAATTTGACTCCAAACTCGTTTGCCTCTCTTGACTGGATCTGTATACCAAGCTTCTACACGAGGATCGTAATCTTTGACTTCCTGTAAATGGCGGCGATTTCCTTGCTTGTCTGTAGGATAAACATAGAGTTTGCCTATACCATGCTTGGCGCTAACTTCATTAATTAAGAGCTGGCCATTATCTAGACGTTCAACACCGATAAATTCACCTTTGGGATTGGCAAAGCTGTTGTAGCCAACATTGAAAACCTGCATTTGTTTCCAAAAGTAATTGCCGGCGGTTTGAAAGTCCGAAAGGTTGAGCAAACCTAGCTCAATTGCATCTAAGTTGATTTGATTAATTTGCTTCGGAGTTGTTAAATAGCTATCAAGATGCTGTTCAATGCGATCGCAGATTTCATTTTCTAATTGAGTAGCAAGCTCCCTTACCGCTTTTTGGCCGTTTTGATACGAAAGATAGCCCACAAGTCCTACCGCACCACAAATTTGCAAGATAAAGGGCACAATCAGAACATATCTCAGGGGCATCTTGGCATAAACTTTGCCAACTAAGCGATTAAATGATTTGACGGGCTGAAGTTTGGATAACATTGTAGTTTTATTCTTCCCCAGCATCTACTAGGTGCATTTTGCCGTGCTAGCTACATTTTATATAAGTATAATTACGGCAGACATCCCTCTTCATGAAAATTTTATATTTTTAGTATAAAATAGTACGAAATACTTATAATTGTTTGACTGGCTGACTTCCTCCAACGCCTAATTTTCAAACTTTGTACAGAAGTAGTCCACTATATAAATTGTCAACGTGGGTACGCGATCGCACCTGAATTTGCTCAGTTTTATCTGGCTATATTTCCACAAATTTTCTCAGATGAACTGAAATTTAACCAATAAGCTCCAGTATGCCATTCTAAAATTCAGGTTGCCATTAGCACCCAATCTTAAATTTAATTTTTAATTGCTGATGTGTTGATTTTTTGGTCTGGAAACCCCTGGAC
>NZ_JADEXF010000922.1 GCF_015207245.1 Nostoc cf. edaphicum LEGE 07299 | reverse complement strand
GTTTATATAAGTATCTGTTTTTAACGATACAATATTTTAAATGGGTAAATAGAGCGTACACTATCGAGTGGGGGTACATTAAAAGGTAGCTTGATAGTGAAAGTGCTGCCTTCACCTAAGTTACTTTGCACATCTATGCTGCCGTGGTGTGACTGGATAATTGCTTGAACAATGGCTAATCCTAAACCAGAACCACCAGTGCTACGAGAGCGATCACTACTCACTCGATAAAAGCGATCAAAAATTCGAGTCAGTTCGTTTTTTGGGATACCAATGCCTGTATCTTGAACTTTGATTACAGCATAATGGTCGTTGCGGTCTAATAAAACCTTTACCTCCCCTCCTTTGGGTGTGTATTGAATTGCATTGACAATTAAATTAGAAAACAAGCGATAAAGCTGGTCAGCATTACCTATAATATTCAGAGGTTGATGCACTTGTATTAAAGATGTCAGCTTTACCTCTGCGGCATTTGCCATCGCTTCAAACTCCTCAACTAAATCGCTAACAATATCATTTAGGCAACAAACTTCACGCTGTAACTTTTGGGCTTGTTTATCTAAACGTGCTAACATTAATAAATCAACAACTAAAGCCGTTAGCCGTTGATTTTGACGTTGTATAGTTTGCAAAATATCTCGTGTATCTTCAGAGTCTATTTGCGGCATTAAAAGTGCTGATTCTACCGTTGCACCTGTTGCAGCTAAAGGCGTTCGTAATTCATGTGCGGCATCTGCTGTAAACTGTTGAATTTGTCGATAAGATTGATAAATTGGCTGCATAGCTAATCCTGATAGCCACCAGCTAGCACCAGCAATCATAGCCATTGCAACTAGCAGCCCTAATACCAAAACTAATTTCACACTATCCAAGTAATGATTAAACTCTTGTAGACTTCGCCCTACTTGCATATATCCCCAATCTTGATAATTTTGGGTATGCAACCCTAGAGTAATTTGATGGTAATCTTTGCCTTTGCTGTCTTTGAGAAATTGCCAAGTTTTTTGATTAAAAACGTCAGGTAATCCTTCTGGATAATAACCAGCAGTAGCAATTAATTTTCCAGAAGTATCAAAAAAACGTATATAGTAGCTACTTTTAGTAACGATACCAAGTAGATGACGTTTAGAATGTGGCTGTTGTTGAATACAATTACTAGCTCCAGTTCCACATTTATCTATATTTGGGAATAACTGATGTGCCAATGGTTCCAAACGTCCAGGTGACTGTAGTTTTAGTTCGATACTGTCGTGTAATGTTCCCGCTACAGACTCAATTTCACTGTCTAAAGCTACCACATGAGCATGGAACACTGCTCGATAAAAACCGAACGCACATAGGCTTAAAATTAAACCCATAACAATGGCATAATATAGAGCCAACCGAATACGAGTAAGTCGAAACAGCTTATTCTGATTCATTGGTGAAATTAAGACGATATCCCATACCGTGCAAAGTTTCAATTGAGCTAGTACAGTCGCTATTGGTGAGTTTGCGACGTAACAAACGTATTTGCGCCGCCACTACATTGCTACTAGATTCCGCATTAACTTCCCAAATCTGGTTACGAATTTGTTCGGTAGTAACAATTTGGTTGGGATGCTTCATAAAATACTCTAGCAGTTGGAACTCTTTATTAGTTAAAGGAATCCTTTGCTGTTCACCCGTAGTATTTTGTCTTACAACTGTACTGTTACCATAATCTAGAGTCAAGTTACCAACAGTCAATTGTTGGGGTTGGAAATGCGGAGAGCGACGCTGCAAAGCCCGCAATCGTGCCAGTAGTTCTACCATTCCAAAGGGTTTTACTAGGTAATCGTCAGCACCAGCATCTAGCCCGGCAACTTTATCTTCCATTCTATCTTTAGCAGTTAGCATCAAGATAGGAAGAGGATTACCTTTGTAACGTAGTCTTTTACACAATTCTAAACCAGTAATTCCAGGAAGCATCCAATCGAGAATCGCTACTGTATATTGTGCCGAGCTATTTTCTAAGTAAGCCCATGCTTCAGTACCATCCATTACCCAATCAACTAAGTACTTTTGTTGATTTAAGGTACGCTTGATAGCAGCCCCTAAATCCGGCTCATCTTCGACTAGCAGCACCCTCATATCAAATTGAGTAGTTAAAGGTTCGTTGTAAATTTGTGACTTAAGCATAGTTTGCAATAGGGATATCCCTATAAATAGGTTGACACTTAGATATGAAATTAGGATGAAATTCTTAAGAATTAGAATTAAGCTATACAAGATCTAACAGTAGGCTAGTATCTTAGCGATACATAATTAAAGAGAAAAGACTTAGTATACCAGGTTGCCCAAATAGGGTGTGAACTTAGTTTGAGAAGTTATAGAAACTAAGTTTTGCAAGATATCTATTGAGTCAATAATAATTTTGACACGTAAATATGAAATTAAGATGAAATTTCAATTATCTCAAGAACAGTTATAAAATTTGTTGTCGTTAATTAGTTGATATGCAAATGAAGTTAGCCTTTTATCTCTAACTAAAGTTAGAAGTTATGACAATAAATATTGCAGCTAATTCTAATTCATTCATATGCATTTAAGAGCACTTTGTTAGATTTATCAAGAAAGAATTCAGGATTCATGAGTTAGAATGAGCGCATGAATCCTGTACGAATTGCGGATGAATAAATGGGTTGAAGACCACCGAATTTTTAATTTGGTGGTCTTCAACTAGTAGGATAACTTAGACCCAACACTAATTAATTTTGAATTATTCTTAAAATTATACAA
>NZ_JADEXF010000921.1 GCF_015207245.1 Nostoc cf. edaphicum LEGE 07299 | reverse complement strand
GTGCCATTGAGATTATGCACCAATGGTGTACCCAATAAAGCGCTACCCCAACGAACTCCGCTCCCATCTGCCAACAAAAAATCACTCTGCTCTAACGCCTTTGCTAATGCTGGGTTTTTGGCAGCAGTTACCATCGTGTGGGCGTTAGCATAATACACGCGACCACCCTGCCGCTTCAGCAACTGCACCAGTAAGAGTTCAATTGCTTCGTATAAAGGCATACGATCAAAATCAGTATCTAAAAAACTAACTCGGTCTGCCATATAATTTAATGCTCGCCATCTGGAGTTGCAAAATAGTAGAATTCAGAGCATTGCCCATATTTCTGCTCACCGGAAATTTACTGACAGTGTTATACATTAATGGACACAAAGAATTAACGTTGCTGGTAAGTGAGCATTGCCTGCAACAAAACTGAAATCTTTGATCTGTCAGGGCTTTTGAGATACTTAACTTTTTAATGTGTAAGTACCATGAAATATTTGATCCGAATTGAGAGTTTATTCACAAGATTGAGTAAAAATCTAGTGAACCCTACGTATACTTTCGTACGCAAATACCGATATAAACTACTATCTGATGGCTACTTAAATTATTTTTTATACAGTATCCTAATGAGGAATAAAATTATCCAGCTAACTATCCGTTTGGCTGTAGCGTACAGATAGTCTAAATTTCATAATAAGATAGTTAGACACGATCAAACAAACGTATGTTTAATTTTTTAAAAACCGTACAATAACCAATTTATAAGCTATTTGGTGAATTTACATTTCTTCACATAGCTTGTTTTTTCAACGCCGATTGACTGACTACACTAGATAAAAAACCAAAAAAATCAGAGATTTTGATAACTACAGAAATTAAGATCACAAACAATTATTGACACGTATAATTGGTGTTGAACAGATGATATCTTAAGTGAAAATATTTCAAGTAGCGAGTGAGAAGTTTTGTTTCTCTCGTCATTTCTATAGTTAGGTAATAATGGCAGTCTGTGGACTTGTCAGATTGCAATTTAATTGCTTATGCTTTTTATCTGTTAATGATTTGAGCCTGCCTGGGAAAAAATAAATCTTTATTCTTTCTATACTTTCCGCTCTTAACTGATGATTTAGCTCAACTTATCCACCTAAAGCCTTATTGTTACGTCCATTCAACGCTGACGATCGCTAAAACCATTTTCTAGTAGGCATTTCCCATTTGCAGATAAGTCTAAACAGATGAAAAGACTATGAAAAGACACCGAATTATGGTTGTTGGTAGCAACGTCATGACCGTGCAGCGCGTCAGCAGTCATTGCCTAAAACAAAATGCAGAAGTTTTTCCATATTATTGTATTCCCACGCCGGAAGAGATCGCTTTGTTTGAACCTCATGTATTGGTGCTATGTCTACCCATACCTGAGCAATTCCAGGATCAATTACTTCAGCCTTATATTCTGTGGTCAGAACAACTCGTGAATAACATTTCACCACTGGCTACCACTTTGACAGAATTATCTGACTATTTACATAAATTCCTATAAACTTAAATCAATCCTTGGCGTACGGCTAAAGCTGCTGCTTGAACGCGATCATCAACGCTAAGTTTGTTGAGAACCATACGTACATACGACTTGACGGTTCCAAGTGAGAGGTAAAGTTGGTTTGCAATCTGCTGGTTTGAGCGTCCTTGTGCAATAAGTTTAAGAATCTCGCGTTCGCGATTACTGAGAATAGGTTGCGCTACTACCTGAGATACAGGAGCATCGGGAACGACAGCGGTTGACCTAAGCATCCGAGCAACTTTTTGAGCGATTAGAGGATCTAAATAAGCACCACCTTGAAGTATCAATTGAATGACGGCGATGAGCTGTTCCCATTCAATGGTTTTAAGACAGTAACCATCAGCACCAGCTGCAAGCATCCCCATGACCTGGATATCGTCGTCGAAGGCACTTAAGGCTAAAACACAAGTAGTCAAACAGTTACTTTTTATGTGCTGGGTGGCTGTAATCCCATCCATGACTGGTAGATCGATATCCATTAAAACTACATCTGGTTGGAGTTGACTAGCTAATTCAACAGCCTCTCCACCGTCTAATGCCTCTCCAACTATACTAAAACCAGGTTCTAGGCTAAATTGCCCTTTCATCCCTCGGCGGATTAAAGCGTGATCGTCAACTAATAGAACCCGCACAGTTTTCTCTTTATCAATATTAGGTATCATTCTTGCTACATCTGGTTGTATTCTGTTCATCGTTGCAATCAACTTGATTTATGGCACTTGGGAGAGTAAACCAGAAAGTACTTCCCTCTCCAAGAGAACTTTCGACACCAATGTTTCCTCCGTGAGCCTCAATAATTTGACGACATAGGTACAGACCAAGCCCACTTCTTCCACGATGCCCTCGTCCTTGAATAAACCGGTGGAACAGCTTTTCCTGAGCTTGCGGTGCAATTCCTGAACCGTAATCGCGCACCGAAACCCGCACTTGCTCTTCTCCATCAGGCGTTATCTCAATCAGAATTTCCCCGTTAGGCTTACTTACCCGCACAGCGTTATCAAGTAAGTTTTGTAAAACCCTTTGAATTTCTAATTCATCACCATAGACAGGTGGCAGCAATTGAGAAGTTTTACAAACGAAGGCTAACTCACTTGTAGATGTTGCTTTTATCTGACTAACTACTTTAATTAAAATCTTTTCCCAATTCAGGCGATCGCACATTAAACAGGCGCTGCGGGCTTCATAACGGGAGATATCTAAGAGGAGTTCCACAAG
>NZ_JADEXF010000920.1 GCF_015207245.1 Nostoc cf. edaphicum LEGE 07299 | reverse complement strand
GCATGACGCAACAGAAGCGAGCGTTGATTACTGGTATTACTGGGCAAGATGGTTCATATCTAAGTGAGTTTTTGTTGGAACAAGGTTATGAAGTTCATGGGATAATTCGCCGAACTTCTACCTTCAACACAGACCGTATCGATCATATTTACGAAGACCCCCACAAAGAGGGAGTACGGTTGTTTCTTCACTACGGCGACTTGACGGATGGTACAACGTTACGGCGTATTTTAGAAGAAGTAAAGCCAGTAGAAATTTACAACCTCGGCGCTCAATCCCACGTCAGAGTCAGCTTTGATTCACCAGAATACACAGTAGATGCAGTAGGAATGGGGACATTGCGTCTGTTGGAAGCAATTCGAGACTACCAGCATCGTACCGGAATTCAGGTGCGATTTTACCAGGCGGGTTCTTCAGAAATGTACGGTTTAGTACAAGCAATACCTCAAACTGAGGCAACGCCCTTTTATCCCCGCAGCCCCTATGCCTGTGCGAAAGTTTACGCTCACTGGCAAACTGTAAATTATCGTGAATCTTATAATTTATTTGCTTGTAACGGTATACTTTTTAACCACGAGTCACCACGGCGGGGTGAAACCTTTGTAACCCGCAAAATTACTAGAGCGGTGGCTGGTATTGTTGCTGGTAAGCAAAAAAAGATTTACATGGGTAATCTAGATGCCAAGCGAGATTGGGGCTATGCAAAGGATTACGTCAAAGCAATGTGGTTGATGTTGCAGAAAGATCAGCCAGACGATTACGTAATTGCTACTGGTGAAACCCACTCGGTACGAGAGTTTTTGGAACTGGCATTTAGTTATGTGAATCTTAATTGGCAAGATTATGTAGAGTTTGATGAGCGCTACCTGCGTCCATCTGAGGTAGAGTTGTTGATTGGCGATTCTACCAAAGCACGGCAGAATTTGGGCTGGACACCATCAGTAACCTTTGAAGAACTAGTTTCTTTAATGGTAGAAGCAGACTTACAAGCATTGGGTCACACTTCACCCAATGGAAAAGGTTCGCAATTTCCAGATGATATTGCGACTATTCGTCAAACACTGGGCGCTTTACACTTCTGATTCGGCATCACAGAGGATAAAATATGACCGCCTTAGAACTAAAAAATAAACGCATTCTAGTCACTGGTGGGTCGGGGTTTCTAGGCCGTCAGGTGATAGATCAACTGTGTAAAGCAGGAGCAGATCGCGAGAAAATTACAATACCGCGATCGCGCGATCAGGATTTGCGTGTCTGGGAAAATAGCCAACGTACAGTTGACCAGCAAGACATAATCATCCATCTAGCAGCTCATGTGGGTGGTATCGGTTTAAACCGTGAAAAACCCGCAGAGTTGTTTTACGATAACTTGATCATGGGAACCCAGCTAATTCACGCTGCCTATCAAGCTGGAGTAGAAAAATTTGTTTGTGTTGGTACAATCTGCGCCTATCCCAAATTCACTCCAGTGCCATTCAAAGAAGACGATCTTTGGAATGGCTACCCAGAGGAAACTAATGCCCCTTACGGAATTGCAAAAAAAGCGCTTTTAGTTCAATTGCAATCTTACCGTCAGCAGTACGGTTTTAATGGGATTTACCTACTGCCAGTAAATTTATATGGCCCAGAAGATAACTTTGACCCCGGAAGTTCTCACGTCATTCCAGCATTAGTTCGCAAAGTTCACGAGGCCCAAATTAATGCAGAAAAGCAACTTGCAGTTTGGGGTGATGGCAGTCCTACCCGTGAGTTTCTGTATTCAGAAGATGCAGCGCGAGGGATTGTGATGGGGACTCAATTCTATAACGAATCGGAACCAGTTAACTTGGGAACTGGTTATGAAATCTCCATTCTTGATTTAGTAACTCTAATCTGCGAATTGATGGAGTTTAAGGGGGAAATTGTGTGGCAAACTGATAAGCCTAATGGTCAACCCCGCCGCTGTTTAGATACTGAACGGGCAAAGCAAGCCTTTAATTTCACGGCTCAGGTGAGCTTTGAAGAAGGGCTAAAGAATACCATTGAGTGGTATCGTCAACACGCTGCATAACATAACAATGTTCAGGTGAATGTAGAGTGATACAAGCTGGGTGATACCCAGCTTATTTTTTTAACTATTTTTATGGACAAAGTTAATTATCAACTAAATAAAGTAGAATTGCGCCGCACTCTACTCAAAACACGTCAATCAATGTCGGTTGGAGAATGGAGAGAAAAAAGCGATCGCTTATGCTCTCATTTACAAAACTCTACTTTGTTTACCCAAGCAAAAACAATACTCGCTTATTTCAGCTTTCGCCAAGAACCCGATCTCAGTCCCTTATTTGCCAACACCAAATACCGTTGGGGATTTCCTCGCTGCGTTAATAAATCCCTGTGTTGGCATATTTGGACACCTAACGATTCTATCCAAAGCGGTGCTTATGGGATTAATGAACCACACCCCGACGCTCCAATCTTAGACCCTGCGGAAGTAGATTTGATTCTCGTACCCAGTGTAGCTTGCGATTATCAAGGATATCGTTTGGGTTATGGTGGCGGATATTACGATCGCTTGCTCAGTTTACCCCAGTGGCAGACAAAGCCTACTATCGGAATTGTCTTTGATTTTGCCTATTTGTCCCAAATACCTATTGAACTTTGGGATAAACCACTACAAAATATTTGTACAGAAACCGAATTGACTCGAAAAAGTTGAAGCATTTTCTAAATTGGATACAAACTATGAATAAAGATAATGAACTAAATGAAAAGCTGAATAATATAT
>NZ_JADEXF010000919.1 GCF_015207245.1 Nostoc cf. edaphicum LEGE 07299 | reverse complement strand
TAGTTAGCCTTTCTGGTGATGTGTCTTCGTACAATATTTTAGCGTTCGCCTGAATATGTTCTTGAAGTGCTTGCTTTTTTTCTGGAGTCATCGGTAGATAAATACACTCGTCTTACTTAGACTGACTGATTTTCGCCCTCTTTGCAAAAAACTGGGATGCTCCCTTGTTTACGGAATGTCAGTTGATAGATTTGCTCATAATCAATGTTTTCTATTATATAACCTACTCTTAACAGAGACATAACTTAATTATCGGTTATAACAGATATCTGAAAAACTGAGTACCAGCTTTCAGCATAAAACATACGATCGCTTACAATACACTCAGATAAGTTTGCTCTGAATTCATCGGTAAAACCCGCAACT
Organism: Nostoc cf. edaphicum LEGE 07299; assembly: GCF_015207245.1. Lineage (GTDB taxonomy): Bacteria > Cyanobacteriota > Cyanobacteriia > Cyanobacteriales > Nostocaceae > Nostoc > Nostoc edaphicum_B. The sequence continues at coordinate 2,404 of NZ_JADEXF010000919.1, read as the reverse complement.
TCCGATTTTTAAGGTCTGGTTCTAACCCTAAAACTTCCATTGGCGTCACACCCAAAAGGGCATAAGGTACTTCTGTGAGTTCCAGACAATCAAAGGTTCCTTGACGTTCTCCAATACTAAGTTCAACATCTCGGAAAATCCGCCCCTGCTGCACTCCAGCCGCAGTCTCTACCTGGGCTTCTCCACCTTGGACTAAACCTAGTTGACTAATAATGTTCGCAGGTAAACACAGCAAAGTTGCGCCCGTATCAACTAAAACATTATCCAAAATACAAGACCGAACTTCCTCTGGAGAAATAAAGCCTCGTTGAGCCAAAACTTGATCAATTCGATTAGTCACAGTGAGGGTAACTATTACTTGCCCCATTTGCTTACCCTGAAGATTTGGTAGTATCAACTTACCCATTTCAGCAAACTCCTGAAAACAAAATATTTTTGAGAGATGCCTGAAAACACAAAGACGCAAAAGCACTCTCTGCGCCTTTGCGTCGTTTCTGCGTAATATATCCGCTACTACACCATCTCAGACGAAGCCTGCGCCATCTGCTGCGGCTGCGGCTGGAACATGAACAACGAGTACACCACATCTCGGCGAATGTTAACCATCATATCCAAGAACAATTCATACCCCTCGCTCTTGTATTCAATCAGCGGATCTTTTTGCCCATAACCGCGTAATCCCACTGATTCGCGCAAGGCATCCATTTGTTGCAAGTGTTCCCGCCACAATGTATCAATGCGTTGCAAGATAAAGAAGCGTTCAGCTTGGCGCATTAGTCCAGGTTGAACTTGGTCAATCTGCGCTTCTTTGAGGTCGTAAGCAATTCGTACCTGTTCGTGGAGGAAGGCTTTAATTTCGCTGACTGTGATATCTTCTAATTGACTCGCTTGTAAATCCGCTAGCAAATAGACGAACTCTTTGACTTTCTCAACCAACTTTTCTAACTCCCACTCTTCCGAGGGCAAGTCTATGTTGATGTAGTAGTCAACGATGTCATCCATCGTTTTTTCAGCGTATTTAATCACCTGTTCTTTCAAATCTTGACCTTCTAAAACTCGGCGGCGTTCGGCGTAAATAGCACGACGTTGATTATTCATCACCTCGTCATACTCAAACACCTGCTTCCGAATGTCGTAGTAGTAGGTTTCAACTTTTTTCTGTGCGCCTTCCAAACTGCGGGTAAGCATCCCAGATTCGATAGGCATATCTTCTTCCACTTGGAAGGCATTCATTAACCCAGCAACGCGATCGCCACCAAAAATCCGCAGTAGGTTATCCTCTAAACTGAGGAAGAATCTTGTGGTTCCAGGGTCGCCTTGTCTTCCTGCACGTCCGCGCAACTGGTTATCAATCCGCCGCGATTCATGGCGTTCTGTACCAATTACGTGCAAACCGCCGATTCCCACTACTTCATCATGTTCGCGGGTAGTAAATTGTTCGTATTCCTGTTTGACGCGGTTGTAAGCTTCCCGCAATTTCTGAATTACAGGGTCATCAATGGGGGCTTTTTCTGCGGCTACAGCTACCTTTTCTTCAGCTTCCAATTCGGGTAAACTGCGTTCACCATACTCACGCACTGCAATTTCTACTGCATCTTTGAGTAGTTTTTCGGTTTCTTTTGTCAACTGGGTGGGGAAAATTTCTGGTGAAGCCCGCCAAGTTTTGACTTTCTTTCCAGGGACAAAGCCTTGACCACCACCATGTCCTGTAGGCAATCCGGCTGCTCTTTGAACGCCAAAGGCATCTTCATCTTCTGGCATGACAATCCGGGGCATAAAGTATTCCCGCAGCTTTAGACGTGCCATATATTCGGAGTTACCACCCAGGATGATGTCTGTACCTCTACCAGCCATATTGGTAGCAATAGTAACAGCACCTTTGCGTCCTGCTTGGGCGACGATTTCCGCCTCACGCTCGACGTTTTCAGGACGGGCGTTAAGTAATTCGTGAGGAATCGCCAATTCTTTCAATAGCCGACTGAGAAGTTCGGATTTTTCTACACTCGTGGTTCCCACTAATACAGGTCTACCAAGTTCGTGCATTTCGGCACATTCTCTAGCGATCGCCCCCCACTTACCTGCTTCTGTCTTAAAGACCATATCAGATAAATCTTCGCGTCTGCGATCGCGGTTGGTGGGAATTACCGCAACTTCGAGTTTGTAAATTTTTTCAAATTCTGGTTCTTCGGTTTTTGCCGTTCCTGTCATTCCACCGAGTTTTGGATACAGCAAGAACATATTTTGGTAAGTAATTGTCGCGAGAGTTTGAGTTTCTGGCTGAATCTCTACGTGTTCTTTCGCTTCAATCGCCTGGTGTAATCCATCACTCCAACGCCGTCCGGCTAGCACCCGACCGGTAAATTCATCCACAATTACTACTTCACCATTGCGGACGATGTAATTT
>NZ_JADEXF010000918.1 GCF_015207245.1 Nostoc cf. edaphicum LEGE 07299 | reverse complement strand
ACAATGGCTGGATTTATTACAAAATAACACCAGTGATAACTTGTATGGAGCGCTGACAAATCTGGGTATTTTTTTTGCTGTAGGAACCCTGTTATTTTTTATGATACAATTCCTCAAAGACTTAATATCCTACGAATACACACGTCCCATATCAGCTTTAATTTGGCCTTTTATTGTGGTCGTACTCTTAAGTAATTCAGGCAATGGAAGTATACTATCTAATCTGACGCTGGGAGTGCGGAATTTTTTAAACACTGTGAATCAGCAAGTAGTGGTATCAGCAGATGCAGGTAACATATATCAGCAAGCACTGAATATGAGTATTGCTGAGGAAGTAGCTGGTTCTTTACTACGTCCTTGTCAATCTTTAACTGGCGAGCAACAAAGTCAATGTTTTGTAAAAGCTGCCGAAAAAGTTAACGTTCTCTGGCAGAAATATAGAGAAACTTATGGAAATAAAAGCTGGATCAATAGACTACAAACTAAGGTAGATAATATCAGATATGGCACTGGCATTGTATCAGAAACCTCTTTTAATTCTCTGTTAGGTTCTACAGTGCAAACGAGCATCAAGAATTTTTTAGTTTCCTTACAATATGCCTTCCAGAATTTGATAGAGGCTACTATGTTGTTAATAGCAGCTTTAGGGCCAATAGCAGTAGGTGGATCTTTGCTACCTGTAGCTGGTAAACCGATTTTTGCATGGCTGACTGGATTTTTATCTATTGGAATCGCCAAAATTTCATTCAATATTATTGCTGTGCTGACTGCCGCAGTGATTGTCAATGGCCCAGGTCAAAATGCTAATGTCGATCCAGATTTAATGTGGTTCATAATTTTTCTGGGGATTTTAGCACCAATTTTATCTTTAGTTGTGGCTGCTGCTGGTGGTTTTGCAGTCTTCAGCGCCATAAACAGCACGGCTTCTTTGGTAAAAGAGAGGATATAGAAAATTAAAAATGAATAATATTGTTGCAAGCGTTGTAACTAGTAAGTATATGGAAAACATCATATATAATAGCTGAAGTTTTTGCAAAAGGAGGTGAGGAAATGGTGCGTTTACTAGAAAGAAGACAAAGAACGGCAAGTGTTTTGACATTTTTTGCGATCGCAACCTTCAGTTTACATATATTAGTTTTATTTTTATTCTTATTACAAGGGCTAAATATTCGCCAACTCAGCTTGAGAAAACCTCCCAACTTTGTGCAATTAATCAATGGTAAACCAGTAGATAATATTGATGATTTAGCAAGAGAACCAGAAGCAATTCGCCAATTTATCAGCAAAACGATGATCTCAATGTTTAGCTGGTCTGGAACCTTACCACCACAAAATCTTGAAGAAGTCGCAAGCCTCAAACCAGATTTAGGAATACTGATTAACACACCTCAAGGTGGTAGCCAAAAAATTACTACCAGCAGTTGGGTAGCTAGTTTTGCCTTATCAGAAGAATTTCGTAAAGGTTTCTTAAGCACAGTTGCAGAAATGACACCGCCAGAAGTTTTCTCTGAAAATCCCAACCAAGCGATGACTTCACAACTAATAATTAAGAGAGTTTATCCGCCAAAACAAATTGCACCAGGGAAATGGCAAGTGGGTATGGTAGCCGACTTAGTTCAAAAAAACCGAGTTGGTGGTGCAAGACTTATAACTCCTTTTAATAAAGATTTCCTTGTACGTGCAACAGATTATTTTGCTAATCCCCAAGCCAACAATAGCACCGACCTGCAAAAAGCAATTTATAGTGTCCGCGCTGATAGACTAGAAATTGATGAAATTCGTAACCTATGTTTGCTAGATGACTACAACTCGAACGCAGATAAATCAAAACAATGTGTAACTGGACAAACATCTGATAGTTTTATCAGATAATCACTTTTTTATGTGAAGATAGTTCAATTTATACGATCAATTATTAATGCAAATACTCAAACCAGAAAATAAGAAAAATAGCCCCTTACCGTTGTTGGCAGTAGGAACCTTTGGGTTACATATATTTACCTTACTGTTACTAATATTTCACTGGTCTATGTTACAACAGTTAGGTCGACAACTCACTCCTCAAAGTTTAGTGCAACTTGTTGATGGTCATGCTATAACGGTAGACCCCCAACCCAATTTAGAGCGGCAACCAGAGACGATTCGGCGCTTTGTGGGTGAAACTATGAGTTTAATGCTTACCTGGTCAGAACAACAGCCACCAACACAAGTCTGGGAAATTACCTCCCAACTGGTAGCTGATGATTTTAAAGAAAAACTTAAGTCAGAAATTACTAATTTAAATCCAGATAGCCAATTTGAAAATGTTAATAGAGGAGCGGAGAATGTCTTAGTAATCCAAAAAGTTTCTCAACCTAAAGAAATAAGTAATGGCAAGTGGAAAGTAGAGATACTTGCCAATCAATTAATTTTTAATAGTTATGATAAATTAGGAAAATCAGTTTCCTTTGATAAACAAATTTTAGTTAGAGCAATAGATCAACCTGCAACTTCACTACCAAATGCAGCATTACCATCGCAGTTTGCAGCTTATCGCCTTGGAGAATCCAGATTAGAAATTTATAATATATGTGAAATCAAAGATAATAATTGTTCTGGAAATCCAAACAAGGCTCTACCATGACCCGATACTCAATTCCTGCCCAAACGCCTCCCCAAAATGGATTTACTCTACCTACCGACGATCGCCAACCAGAAGTAGAATCTGTAGATTGGGAATCGCGGATGTCAAGGCTGGTCGGCTTTGAAGAAGAATCTTCTAGTGATACCCAAG
>NZ_JADEXF010000917.1 GCF_015207245.1 Nostoc cf. edaphicum LEGE 07299 | reverse complement strand
GTCTAACGTAGTAGGATTGTTCAAGTGAAAGGGTAAGCCTTGCGAGACGAGTAGCCATCGAGCGCTTCTTGCACCCTAAAATAAGAGCAAAAGACGATTCCTAAAACAAGCACACTCCATGCGTATTTCTCTAAATTGGCTGCGCGAACTAGTAGAGATAAAACTTAGTCCAGAAGAATTAGCCGAAACCCTGACAATGGCGGGGTTTGAGGTTGAAGAGATTGAAGACCGCCGCACTTGGGCAAATGGCGTGGTGATCGGCAAAGTGCTTGAGCGTCAACCCCATCCCAACGCCGATAAATTGAGTGTTTGCCAAGTGGATATTGGTACCGGTGAAATTTTAAATATTGTCTGTGGCGCTGCCAATGTGAAGGCAGATATATATGTCCCAGTGGCAACTACGGGTACTTACTTACCCAACATTGATTTAAAAATTAAACCCGCAAAACTACGTGGTGTCCCATCTCAGGGCATGATTTGTTCTTTAAAGGAACTCGGTTTGCCTACCGATGTAGACGGAATTCATATTTTTACCCAGGAAAATTTACCATTGGGTACTGATGTCCGGCCGTTGTTGGGTTTAGATGATGTAATTTTAGACCTCACCGCAACTGCCAATCGCGCTGATGCTCTGAGTATGGTAGGTGTAGCCAGAGAAGTCGCAGCTTTAACGGGTGGAAAGTTGAGCATTCCTGAACCTGCTGAAGTCTCTATTCCCAAAAATGCCGGAAATTTAGCTTTAAAAATTGCCGATACCCAAGCTTGTCCTGCATACATCGGTACGGTAATTGAACAAGTGAAAATTGCTCCATCTCCTGAATGGCTGCAACAGCGTTTGCGGGCGGCTGGGGTACGTCCCATCAGTAATGTGGTGGATATTACTAACTACGTTTTGTTGGAATGGGGACAACCACTGCACGCCTTTGACCGCGATCGCCTAAAATCTGTTGCAGGTAGCGAAAATTTAACCATCGGCGTTCGCTTCGTCAATAATGGAGAATCGCTCAAAACCCTGGATGGACAAACTCGCACCCTAACAATCCAAAATTTGTTAATCACCGCTAACGAAAAACCCGTTGCACTGGCGGGAGTCATGGGTGGGGAAGAAACAGAAGTCCATCAAGGTACTCAAAGCTTAGTTTTAGAAGCAGCTTTATTTGATTCCGTGGCAATTCGCCGTTCTTCCCGCAGTGTAGGGTTAAGAAGTGAGGCTTCTGGCAGATACGAACGGGGAGTTAACCGAGCTGAGTTGGAAGTAGCTAATCGCCGCGCCTTATCCTTAATTAGCGAATTGGCTAGTGGAATTCTTGTCCAGCAGGAAATTGCCGACACCCGCCCAGATCCTTCTACTTGGAGTCGTTCTATCGCCCTGCGTTTAGACCGCGTTAATCAAATATTGGGGCCGATAGATTTAGGAGAGGATACAGGTGAACTGCAAAAACAAGATGTTGAGCGCATCCTGACTGCATTGGGGTGTCAATTGACTCCTTCAGGAGAAGATACGAACCATCAACCTACATGGTCAGTTTCTGTTCCACCCTATCGTTACCGCGACTTAGAGCGAGAAATTGATTTAATTGAAGAAATCGCCCGACTTTATGGTTACAACAAATTCTGCGATACTTTACCAGAAAAAGCGGAAGCTGGTTATCTGCCTTTAGATGAGGAATTGATTCGCAAATTACGAGCTTTCCTCCGGGCTGAAGGATTGACAGAATTAATCCACTATTCTTTAGTCAAACCAGGAGAAGACAGAAATATAGTCCTGTCAAACCCGTTATTTGTTGAATATTCAGCGCTGCGAACCGATTTGATATCTGGGTTAATTGATGCCTTTCAATACAATTTAGAGCAGGGTAATGGCGCCCTTAACGGCTTTGAAATCGGGCAAATTTTCTGGCAAGAAGAAGACGGTTTGCAAGAAACAGAAGCCTTAGCGGGGATTATCGGAGGCGATCGCAATCTTGGCAAATGGTCAAAAAGTGGGCGTGAAGAACCCATCACCTGGTTTGAAGCCAAAGGCATTTTAGAAAGTGTATTTCGGCAACTGAGCTTGCAAATTGAATTTCAACCCGATCGCCGCGACGATCGCTTACATCCAGGACGCACCGCTTCTCTGTGGATTCGGGGTAACAGACTAGGGATTTTTGGGCAACTCCATCCCCAACTGCGACGAGAAAAAGGTTTACCAGATTCCGTTTATGTTTTTCAGTTGGATCTAGATGTGCTTTTAGATTCTCTGGGAGAAGATGAAGTTCTGGTGCCTACATTCCAGCCTTATTCTACATATCCAGCTAGCGATCGCGACATCGCCTTTTTCGCACCTGTAAAAATCTCAGTTGTCGAAATTGAAAAAGTAATTACCAAAGCTGGTAAAGATTTGCTCGAATCGGTGGAATTATTTGATGAATATCGGGGTGAAAACGTCCCCGAAGGACAGCGGAGTTTAGCATTCCGCTTAATTTATCGGGCTAGCGATCGTACTTTGACTGAGGCAGAAGTCGAACCAGTACACAATAAAGTCCGCGAAGCCTTGGTGGAAAAATTCGGCGTCAACTTGAGAAGTTAGTCATTTGTCATTTGTCATTTGTCATTTGCTAGGAGTGAGAAATTAATAATTCCTCACTCCCCGATGCACTGGCTGCAAAATCTAAAATCCAAAATCTAAAATCCAAAATCCAAAATAGTTTTAGCTATGCCTAAATATGTACTCTGGGGAACTTACTGCGAAGACGTTATCGAAAAACGCGCCCCTTATCGTCAAGCTCATTTAGAC
>NZ_JADEXF010000916.1 GCF_015207245.1 Nostoc cf. edaphicum LEGE 07299 | reverse complement strand
CATCATAGCCCTGTTCGTTGTAGATGCGGACGTGTTCGGAAATTTCTGCTTGATCGGCAGGAGGACGCCCTAGCAAATGTTTGAAGTTCAGTTCAATGAACCGATACTGGGAAGAAGAGTTAAAAAACAGGGATTGATAAATCTCTGATTTCGCAACTATGTTGACGAATTCGCGGACGCTGATTTTGCGATCGCGCAATTGCGATTCAGCTGTGGCTAGTCGCTCACTTTCCAACAAGTGAGCATTACCCAAAACCTGTTTGTAAACTGCCCGAATCAGTGTTTGTAATTCACTTTGGCTGGTGTTCGGACGCAGCTCAACATTAGGTGAATCAATAGCCCAAAGTGACATTGAGGTATCTCCTGAAAAACGCTAATTAAATTAAATTTCCGAGCATCCTACCCCTTATGGAGGTAGAATTTCCCATCAGTTGTCAGTTATTTTGCTACTGACTAGCTTTTGTAAAACTTTAATTTGTGAAAATGTGTTAAACGTCTTCGTATATCACAACTGACGGCGGAATTGGTCAAACTCCAGATTAGCGATCGTTTTGGCTAACTGTTGCTCAATCAGGATTTACGCAAAAAATAGCCGAAAATCATTCTTTTCAGGTAAGGGCAATTTTATGTAGACGCATACTTCTAGGTGGAAGCTAGCTATGCGGAGTGTCTCGCTCAGAAGCGCCTTTCCGCAAGGTATTGCCCTTGAACGCGTTTAGTTTTGCGTAAATCCCAGAACGAGCCACTCTGGGGATTGAAAGATTAGAGACTGAGTACAGCGGAATTATTTCCCAATCCCTAATCTCTAAATCCCCAATTTCTATTTTTTAGTTGACAGGGGTAATACTGGCGATCGTGCCGCCCTGCTTATGAATCCGCTGATACTCTTGTGAAAGCTTATTGTATGGCACGAAAAAGACTTGGTTACTGCGGCGAAATTTGGAAATGTTATTTACCACATTTGCCTTGTAGCCAGTAACTTCAATCCGGTATACCTTACCATCATCACCAGATCCCACACCCTGACGAGTGCGAGGGGTAGATGTTGGGTTGCGGAATGTAGCGCCCTTGCTGGCTGGTGAAACCACAGGAGTAGGCGTGCTTTGAATTAGCAAACTGTTTAATTTTGGTTGTTTGCCAGCTAAGTCACCTTTCAGGCTGCTGCTAGAAGAACCACGTACCAGTTGAAACAAGTGGGTAAACTGAACCAAACTCTGAATAGCTTCGGTTTTGTAGCCCCGAATATAGGGCACAATGTTTTCCCCAAAAGTTTCTTGGTATTCGTCGCTGTCTAGATAAGAATCAATCTCACCCTCAAAGCCCTTTGTATCCAGAATAGTGCTGTGTGTACGCGTTTCTTCTAAATTCAATGGCGCACGACCAAGGAAATGTCTGAAATTTAATTCAATCGCCCGATAACGAGGAGCGTTATCAAAAAACCGCGAACGGTAAAGTTCCGACTTCCCGACTTGACGCACAAACCCGCGAACGCTAATTTCACCCCGTTTGAGTTGGGATTCAGCAACGGAAAGCCGCTCACTCTCCATTACATAAGCGTTGCCTAGAACTTGTTTATAGACAGTTCTAATTACGGTTTCAACATCCTCATTAGAGCGATTTGGCCACAGATCAATGGGATCGGTGTCTTCAAACAGAGCGACCCCTAATCGTGATGCTGGTCCAAAAGCCATTCAAACTATCTCCCAGTTAACAAATAAATTGTATGAGAAGGATATTCAGCAGATGTTAAAAAACTTTACATCATAGTGACAAAGTAGGGGACATACAGACTTTAAATCCTTATTGGTCGTGATGATTTTAAGTTTTTGCATCGTTTGCCTTTACACATTGTGATACGATGCCGAAACCATATTTATTAAAATTTATTAAGTTAAGTAATATTTTAGAGAAAATTCAGCTTTTTTTTAGTATTTGATTTGCAATTGGGATGTAAGTGATGGTATTTTGCCAATTCCCTTAAACCAGAGTATTAATCGTTCTGAGTCACCTAAGTTTATCTCAATCAGTGGGCATGAATAGATTCAACTATCTTACGCAGGATAAAATTAAGTAATATTGTCTGTTAGTCAGGGCTGAAGTTCTGACTACAAACCTTTGATTATTCATGCCCACTTACACTTAACTTATCGAATTTGGAAAGTAGCCAATTGGCTGATTAAATGGTCAAAATAGGGAGCAAGAATTTGCTGGTGATCGGCTTGGCAGCGTTTCAAACTAGCAGCCTTGATGCTTTTTAAGCCTAAAATCATTGCATCCAATGGAACTTGTAATTCCTGATAGAGCAAATTCATATAATGCAGCCCTGTGGGACTTGTATATTCAGTGTGGCCACCTGCTATGCCATAAGTAATGCAGCGAAGAAAATGCCAAAAATCTCGCCAGCAAGCTTGAGCGCGTTCAGGTGGATAAAGACCGCCTCCAGGCTGGATAATTTCGGGATAAGTTGCCAACACTTGTTCTCTAGATTCGTCAACGATTTCGGCGGCGCGATCGCGTAATAATTGAGCAACAGGAATCAACTCAGAATTATCGGGTGACAAGGTTTTAATCTGCGATAAATCTTCATCGCTTAGGTAGCGAAAAGCATCATCCGCAGCTTGAAATATAGCGATCGCTGCTTTTGGATGAGACTGTTCCCACTCAGCAAAGCTGACGATTCTAGCTTTGGCTATTAATTCTTTAACGGTTTCGCTTAATTGAGTCATTGATTTAAGGGATAGGGAATGGGGCATTGGGCATTGTACTGGGGACAAGGG
>NZ_JADEXF010000915.1 GCF_015207245.1 Nostoc cf. edaphicum LEGE 07299 | reverse complement strand
AAGTAACACGGTGGGCAAATGCTAGTGCGATTAGAAGCGCTGTTAAGCTATTTAACTTTCTTGGAAGTCTGCTAGCAGAGCTAACACCCTATAAAATACCGTCTGCCATGAAATCAGTAAATTATCCACTTGGATGATTTTATCGAGTGTAATTTCGTGCCAAGGTGAATATTGGAATCTCATGCTTGCTAGATAAGCTATCTAATTAGATTATTGGTAATGGATTTAACCACTAGAGTCTTAGAAGGTTCTGGTTTGAGCATACCTATCTTTGATGGGTCGTATAACAATGGTAAGGGGAGATATTTATCTGAACCAGAAATCATTAAAAATTCTCTGCTCGAACAGATGTTTGAAGCAGAAGATTTACAATCTCTACTACTGGTTAAAATTGACAGTAAAAATCCAGATGCCAACCATTTAAGACAAAGAACCTTTCAGGATGGAATCCGACGCAAGCTAGCTTTCAGTTCTGGCAATAGTTATTACTTTGCTGATGGTTCACTGCATAAAAAAATTAGACGCTTATTCGCTACAGAACCAGATACTGCCTGTCGCTATGGTTCTTTACTAGTTAGTAATTGCTACAAAGGCTCAGAAACTTTTACAGGGCTACGAGTCAAAATAGTGGACTTTGAAGATCCACAGTATGCTCATTATAAAACAGGAGACTGTCACGGCAAGATTTCGCCCCAACTTGCCAAACAATTGGGAGGAGAAGGCAATTGTCCATTCCAATTTCGGTTTGCTTGGAGGAGTAATTGGGCTGAACCAGATAATTCTCAGTGCTCAAAAACCAGCTTCTTATCCAAAGGTACTTTCCTACCCGATGCCAATTTGACTGATGCCAAAGGCTACGACATTATTATGGATCGTTCCTCAATTAAAGGCATTAAAAAGTCGGAACTCAAAAACTTAATACCCTGCGGTGACTATGAGTTTCCCCAAGCGGTAATCGGTAATCGAGGTAACGCCAAAGCTACCAGCTACGATAATAGTTGGCAATTTACCATTTGGTACTCAGAAGAAGCAGTCAAACAAGATTTGAGTAAACCCACCGAAGAAAAAGCTAGAGAACTTGCCGAGTTGCAGCGCAATCCCTTGGTGTTGGCAAAATACATCATCCAACAATATGACAAACAACAGCGATCGCAGCAAGAGCAGTCAGAAGAAGCTTTTAACGAAATTGAGGGTAATGCTAACAATCAAGCACAGGAATCTCGCTGGATTTCCCTATTACGCAGCGATAAATATGGTCAATTGATTGAAACCCCCAAATTCCGCAAGTTTGCCACCGATTACATAGCCAATCAATGGCGTGACCTAGCGATTAAGGGAGGATACAACCATAATTCGGGTATGGCAATGCCATGCGATCGCCTAACTCGTGGCACAATCTGTGTACCCCATCTACCGGAAGGAGATGTCATTCTCACCCGTTACCCCATCGTCAACTCAGACAACATCCGCCTCTACCAAAACATCCACGATCCAGAATTAAAAAAAACTCGCAATGTCGTTTGGATTCACCCCAAGGATGCCGAGGAATACCACCAAGCCGATTTTGACGGCGACCAATTAATGGTCAGCCCTGCCAGTAAACTGCCTAATATTGCTCAAGAAACTCTCCGCGCAGGTGAACCGGGGCGATTTGAGCCAGTTAAACAACGCCCTAAGCTAGCGTATACGGAAATCACAGATGAAGAAGGCAACTTAAAATACAAAAATTTAGCAGAGATTGCTGCTGCCAGCAGTCAAAATAAAGTAGGGCTAGTAGCAACAAACATTGGACGTGTACAGTCATCGATGCCCCAAGACGGGGAGAATGTAGAGCGATTTGAAAAACGACAAAGGAAGCTACTAAACCGCCTATTTCAGGCACTTCAGGTTGAGGTAGATTCGCCCAAAAGTGCAGAAAGATTGGAAGATATCAAGGAAATAGGTGGGGAAAATTTGCTCGCCGATGCCAAAAAATGGTCAGAGTCTCACCCCAGTTACTTTTTTGACTTTAAGAAAGATGAACGCCTTTATCGCTCCTTTGCCATGCCTGCGGATGCTCCCGGCTCAATTAACGTCATTGCAAGAGTTGTAGTCAATCCTTTGTGGGAACCAACACGCATTCGCAGCAGAGATAGGCATGAATTTCGCTACCTGTTTCCCAAAGAGACGCTATCTGTAGATGCCTTGGAATGGGCAGAAGAACTGAAAACTAGGTTTCAGCAAGCTAGAGACGAAATTAAGGAACGGGTGGGAGATGACAGGGAAGCCTTTAATGAGGAACTAGGAAAGCTCTACGAAAGCTATCGGGCGGAAATTGATGAATTATTCACCAGTCCAGAGGAACGATTTGTAAATCCTGCGGACAAGCTCCGCCAATGCGTAGCGTCTCGCAGAGAAGGCGCGGCAGCGCTGTGGCATACACAACACACTCGTCCAGAATTAGATCGGCATCGCAAAGACTGTTTAAAGCTGGCAGAACAGATGGAAATTACGTTTTCGTTTGAACACGATTATGAACTGCCAAGCGTTGCATTACCACAGGATATTTATGTTTTGAGTGTTCCTTTCGGTGCAGGTGCTATTAAATGGAAAGAATCTTTAGAACAAAAGGGAATTAAATTTGATGCTACGATTCATCCTCAATTACCTCTGATTGAATTTGCTTTGAAAGACTTATCCCCCAAAGTAGTTGATAAATTAGCAGCTAAATTTGGTGAAAACATTAACGATTTAGATGAACTTAATATTCCCAAGGATTTGAGAATTATCCCGCCAGCAGATCA
>NZ_JADEXF010000006.1 GCF_015207245.1 Nostoc cf. edaphicum LEGE 07299 | reverse complement strand
GAACAGTCCTTAGCAACAATTCATCGGGCGGACTGGTATCGTTCGGTACAATCTATCGACGGCCGTCCGGGTGCAAAGGTGGTTTTAGCTGGACAAGAGGTAATTAATTTTGCCAGCAATGACTATTTGGGATTGGCTGGAGATGAGCGGTTGATGGCAGCCGCGACTGCTGCGATCGCAGAATTTGGGACTGGCAGCACTGGTTCTAGATTACTCAGTGGGCATCGGGAGTTACACAGGGAATTAGAGGAGGCGATCGCATCTACCAAACAAACAGAAGATGCTTTGGTATTTAGTTCCGGGTATCTAGCCAATTTGGGTGCAATTACCGCCCTTGTGGGCAAACGTGATTTAATTTTTTCTGACCAGTACAATCATTCCAGTTTGAAAAATGGAGCGATTCTCAGCGGTGCAGCATTTGTGGAATACCCGCACTGTGATGTCGCAGTATTAAAAACTCAGTTGAGTCAACAACGGCAAAATTATCGACGTTGTTTGATTCTTACTGATACTGTCTTCAGCATGGATGGTGATTTATGTCCGTTGCCTGCACTGTTGGCGATCGCTGATGAGTTTAGCTGTATGCTGCTGGTTGATGAAGCTCATGCCACTGGGGTACTAGGAAAAACTGGCGCTGGGTGTGTTGAATATTTTGGGTGTACAGGAAAGCAGTTAATTCAAGTTGGCACTTTAAGTAAAGCTTTGGGTAGTTTAGGTGGGTATGTAGCAGGAAGTAACGCCCTAATTGACTTTTTACGCAACCGCGCGCCCACTTGGATTTACACCACTGGGCTTTCACCTGCTGATACGGCGGCGGCCTTAGCAGCAATCAAGATAGTGCAACAAGAACCGCAACGCCGTGCCCAATTGTGGCAGAATGTGCATTACTTGAAAAATTTACTGCAACAACAGTTACCTAACCTAAAATTACTGCCTTCAGAATCACCTATATTATGTTTTCAATTGCCTAGTGCCACAGATGCACTCAAAGCTGGAAAACAGCTAAGAGATGCTGGCATTTTTGCCCCAGCAATTCGCCCTCCCACAGTACCTACAAGTCGGATCAGAATATCTTTAATGGCAACTCATGAAGCAGCACATATTGAAAAATTGGTAGCAGTGCTGAAGGATTGCAATTTGAAGAAGAATTCAGAAGTCAGAATTCAGGAGTCAGAATCAAGACGCTCGCGGACTCGCTAACGCTGCGCTATCAGTGGGGGATTCTGACCCGCCACTGCACTGATTGAAGACCACTAAATCTTCTCTTTCAGAGACGCTGCGCGAACGATTTAGTGGGGGTCTTAAACCCCTTGATTCATCCGCTCTTTCGTTCAAAATTCATTCTGAATTCTGGCTCCTGACTCCTGGATTCTGTTCGATAAAGTCTTAAAACCTCCCATAATGAAAATAGCGCATACAACGGTAGGACACTTATGAATCCAGATACCGATGAAGGCGATGCTCAGAAAACCTTGATTTATCAGCACCTACAAAACTTGCAAGAACGACATCAAGACGAGTTAGAAAATATAGTTCGGTTATTGGCAAGCATCACCAATATTTCTCCAGAGCAGGTTAAACCATATATAGATACCCTGTTGCGGCAACTGGTAAAACAGTCAGAACGTCCCTTCCATGAAACTGCAACAGCATCGGAGTGGGTAACAGCTTTCTGGGAATGGGCAGCAAGTCACCGCCATGATGCACCTCCCCTTTCGGACTATGCGGTAAGCCGGGAAAGTATGTATTTAAGTTACAATAATGGCGATTGGTTAAACAAGACCCAATAAAAACCAAGCTGTTTGACTACTTCGTTAAATTGTTCAAAATCGACAGGTTTGACGATGTAGCTATTCACCCCAAGCTGGTAACTCTCGATCATATCCTGGTCTTCAGCAGAAGAAGTCAGCACCACAACCGGAATCATTTGTGTGCGTGGATCAGACTTGAGTTGCCGTAAAACTTCTAATCCACTTATCCTTGGCAGTTTCAAATCCAGCAAAATGACTTTGGGTTGATTCGTCATGCTACGGTGGGCGTAGTTTCCCTGACAAAAAAGAAAATCGAGGGCTTCGGCTCCATCTTCGAGCAGTTGAATCTGATTGCTGATTCTACCGCGACGCAATGCCCGAATAGTTAGCTCGGCATCAGTAGGATTATCTTCAACTAATACAATGAAAGTTGGTTGCTCAGAAAATGGTTCAGTGGGCTGATCAATGGGTTGGTCAGTCATAGTTTACTTTATGGGGAACGGTGAAGTAAAAGGTCGCGCCTTGATCAACTGCTGCTTCGGCCCAGATACGCCCACCGTGGCGTTGAATAATACGTTGCACGATCGCTAGTCCGATCCCCGTACCTGCAAAATCTTGTTCGCGGTGCAGACGTTGAAATACCCCAAACAAATTATCGGCATATCGCATATTAAATCCGGCTCCATTATCTTTGATAAAATACACTCCTTCCCCATCCATAACCTCATAGCCCACTTGAATGTAAGCAGAAGATTTGTAGCGGGTGTACTTAATCGCATTTGATAACAGATTTATCCAGACTTGTTTGAGTAGTGAAGGGTCAGCCTGACATATAGGTAAATCAGAGATCGCAAACTCAATCTGACGACCCTTCAAATCTAGGGCTAAATCACTCAGCACCTTTTGAATCATCTCATTGAAGAAAACGGGTTGCCGGGTCATTTCCTTACGATCTAGGCGGGATAGGTTCAACAGATCATCGATCAACTCACCCATGCGTTTGGCATTCTCTCGCACAACTTTTAGATAACGATTGCCTTCCGCATCAAGTTGCTCACCGCAGTCTTCTTGAATCATTCTCGAAAAACCAACGATTGCCCGTAGTGGTGCCCGTAAATCATGAGAAACAGAGTAAGAAAAAGCCTCCAACGCTTTGTTAGCAGCTTGCAATTCGGCAGTTCGCTGGATGACTCGTTCTTCCAATTCAGTATTCAGTTGGCGGACTTCTGCCTCAGCTGCTTTGAGGGCGCTGATATCCCGCGTGACGCTAGAAAGATATTCTAGGCTGCCATCTGATGCTTTGTGAGCAATGATCAATTGGGAAACTGGGATTTCCCTGCCATTTCTGTCTATTAAAGCTGTTTCACCAACCCAAGTGCCATCTCGAACTGCTGTTGGAATTCCTTCATTTTGAACCAGTTCTAATGCCCACTGAGGATGATAATTGGGGATACTAAGGGCAGAATCTTTATCTAAAGGCATCTCTGTTAGTTTGTTGGCTTGAGTGTTATTCCAGAGAATATTGCCTTGGGGATCAGCCATGCCAATATAGTCAGTAGAGGCTTCCAGGATGGTAATTAGGCGATCGCGGTCTTTCTCTGCCCGTTGGCGTTCGGTAATTTCAGCCCGTAAGGATTCATTCAATTCTGCCTGCTGCTTCAACAGACGGGCATTGTCAATGGAAATAGCTGCTTGAGTAGAAAGTAGACTGAAGATTTCAATTCGCTCTGGGGTAAAGGCGCTGGTGGTGAGATTATTTTCTAAAAGGACAATTCCAGTTAGTTTTCCCTGGTTTAAAAGAGTAGCACAAAGAATTGATTTCGATTGGTGGTGAACAATCCAGGGTTCAGATTGAAAGTTGCCTAATTGAGCAGCATTATCAAGGACGATGCTTTCTTGGGTGCGAATCACGTAATTAATCAGTCCAGTTGGCAAGTAAGGAGTGCTATCTGCTGATCTCGATTCCAGGGGAATTGATTGCAATACGGCGACTGTCTCATTGCCAATCGATCCCATCGCCTCAACCCGCCATTCGTCTTGTGTTGGCAAAATCAGATAACCCGTTTGCGCCCCGGCATTTTCAATTAGGATGGTCATCAGTTTTGCCAGGAGTTTATCTAACAGAATTTCACTGGCGATCGCTTGGCAGGCTTTCAAAACCGTTTCTAGGTCAAGTATTTCTAACTTAGTTGAAGCCGATTCTGTAGTGTCAACTTTACGTTTTTCGGTTCTTTCTGAGCCTACCTCTAGCAGTTGGTGATACTGCTTGTCCATCTGCTGGACTTTAGCAGTTGCCCCCCACCTTAAATAAGCATACCTTGCCTCTTGCAGATAGGCTTTGGCGATCGTCATCCGGTTGTTTGCCAGATAAAACTTTGCTGCCAGTTCGTTTGCCAGAGCCTCTTCTTGGAGGTATTCGTTTTCTCTTGCCAGGGCAATGGCGCGATCGTAGGCATCCATTGCTTCCACCACCTGACCCAACAACCGATACCTTTCTGCTTCTACCAAGTGCCACTTGTGCAGATAATTCATCGGGGCATGGTGTGCCCAGAACTGCATCTGTTTCTGGTTTGCTTCAAACTGTTGTAGATAAGTTTGTTGGTAATTAGGCTGAACTTCCGAATAATCCGCCAAAAGCGCCAGGGAATGGTAAAAGTTGAGAACTGCCACCTGCATAAACCCAAAGGCAGCACCTGCTTGCTGCTGTGCCAAGTTTGCCTGTTTTAGTGCTTGGTCATACTCGCCGAAGTGATACAGCAGAATGGTCTTAGCAACATAAAAAATGTACAGAACTGTGCCCGTTTTTGTTGCAATTAAACGCGGTAGCATATCCGCTTCATTAAAGCTTTCACCAATTAAGTGACATCGCTCTTTTGCAAATCCGCGCAAATTTAACCCTAGCTGTCTCCATATTTGAGTAAAGTAAGTTGGGATTTCTTGTTGAAGTTTGATACACAGGTCAACGTAGATTGCCTGATGGTGAACAGCGGTGGCCAGATTCTCTTCACAGAAAAACAGATAGCTACAGAGGTTAGCTGCCGCATAACCACCCCATTCAATATCTCCGGTATCTAGCCCAACCTGTACCGCTTCTTGCAAGGGAGCAATGCTATTTCTTGCATGTTCTTTCCAGGTTCTAATATTAGAGTTGAATAAGTTATAGATTTTTGCAGTCAGTTCTCTGGTGTTGAACATTTCGAGCAGTGCTAGGGCAATTTTTCCAGCGTGATATCCCTCCTCGACCCTACCTGTTCCAGACAGCAGCAAGCCATAAAGACCATAACTAAATGCAGATAATGATGAGTTACCGTACTCAAGACAAAGGTTGATCATAGTGATGATCAGCGGCGGAAAACCGTCCGGCTTCGCCATAAACACAGGCCCACACAAAATTATCAAAATCTGCATAGCAGAAAGTTTGTATGGATCGGTCATCACAGGCATGGCTGATAAGGTAGCGAGGCTAGGCAACTTTATCAGTAGGCTCTCTTCTTTTTCTAAAACCACCAGAGAACTATCGAGTTGTTCTAGAACTTGCAAACCAATTTCGATCGCTTTCATCAGTTCAAGCTGTGCCATACAAATTTGCATTTGTAATTCGTAGACTCTGACGCGATCAAGTAAGTTTACAGCGTTATTTAAAGCTATCTCTGCCAGAATATTTGCCTGCTCAAAATGGATATTCAAATATTCGGCTTCTGCTGCCTTAATGTAGAGCTTTAGGGTAAGAGCATATTGCCTTTGCCAGCAATCTTCTGCTAGCAAAGATAAGGCAGTCTGGAAATACTGTAGGGCTGAATTATAGGCAGCGGAGGCGTTAGCTTTCTCACCTGCCAAGTAATTTAACTCTGCTAGCTCATCTCGCTCTGACTGCTGTTGAATCAGTGCTTTACCCAGGTTGAGTTGATTAGTAATATCAAATATTTTTTGTTCTCGTTGCTCGACTGGAGTATTTTGTAGCAAGCATTTTCCAAGTTGTAGGTGGATGATTGTTTGCCTAGCTTCTGGCATCAGGGAATAGGCTGCTTGCTGAATGCGATCGTGAGCAAATTTATATTCAATGGCAGGGTGATCAGGAAGGGGCACATCCAACTCAACCGATTTGTAGGCATTGCTCATGGGCAAAATCAACCCTTGAGCGATCGCCACTCCCAATGCTTGCGCGGTTTCCCGTTGGGATAGTTCAGCCGCAAATGCCAGGGTTTCCAGATCAAAAGAGTTGCCAATGCAGGCAGATAGCTGCAACATTTGCTGCGTCTTAGCGTTGAGCTTTTGAATCTTGCCTGCCATCAACTCTACAATATTATCGGTAATTCCTTGATTGTGAATTTGCTCTATCGACCATTGCCATTTATTTGTTTGGCGATCAAATTCCAGTAACCCTTCCGTGTAGAGAGATTTCAAAAATTCATTGATAAAAAAGGGATTACCGCCAGTTTTTAGTTGCACTAGTTCCGCTAAGGGCAGGGAATCCTTTGGTTGGCAGTGTAATGTATCTGCAATCAGCTGATTGATATCAGGTAGGCTCAATGCTGCCAGAGAAAGTTGGTTCACCACTCCTTTCCCTTGGCGAATTTCCTCCACCATTTGGATCAGGGGATGGGCTGCATTTACCTCGTTATCCCGGTATGCCCCCATCAACAACAACGATTGTTTCTCGGTGGAGGTAGCTAGCAATTGAATCAGCTTCAGCGAGGCATTATCTGCCCACTGGAGATCATCTAAAAAGATGACGAGTGGATGTTCTGGCTGGGTAAAGACGCGAATGAAATTTTGGAAGACTTGGTTAAAGCGATTTTGGGCTTCTGTTGGCGGTAGAATTGGTACGTCTGGTTGATTGCCGACAATTAATTCCAATGTTGGAATTACCTGGGTAATGACGCGACTGTTTGAGGCGAGAGCAGTTAAAAGGTTGTCACGCCACTGACACAGTTGTACCTCGTCTTCGGTCAGTAATTGTTTGATGAGTGACTCAAAAGCTTGAGCGATCGCAAAGTAAGGAATATTGCGCTGATACTGGTCAAATTTGCCCGAAAGAAAGTAGCCCCGTTGTTGCGTAATGGGTTTATAAATTTCCTGCACCAAAACTGACTTGCCAATACCGGAATATCCTGCTATCAGCAAAAGTTCAACTTGAGAAGCAGACAGTTCGTCATCGGTAGGTAAGGAAATGGAGTTTTCTTGATTAACTCTTTCTCCATCTCTGTTACCTGCGACCCTGGCGATCGCTGCTAATAATGTCTCAACCTCCCTTTCTCTACCATAGAGTTTTTCCGGGATATAAAACTTATCAGAAATATCGTGTTGCGCTAACAAAAAAGGCTCAATTCGTCCCGTATTTTCTAGCTGAATTAGACACTGTTCTAAATCAGTTTTAATTCCCCAGGCACTTTGATATCGATCCTCTGCTGTTTTAGCTAAAAGTTTCAGGATAATTTCGGAAACGATCGCCGGAATTTCTGGATCGATCGTATCTGGTGGAACAGGTTCCAAAGCCAGATGGTAATGAATCAACTCCAGGGCATCACTAGATTCAAAGGGCAGCCGATGGGTCAAAAGTTGATAGAAGGTCGCACCTAATGAATAAAAATCAGTTCGGTAGTCCAGAGAACGGTTCATCCTGCCTGTTTGTTCTGGAGAGATGTAAGCTAATGTTCCCTCTAATACGGTTGGATTTTTGAGAGTTAATGTCTCCCGCGATCGGGCAGTTGAAATCCCAAAATCAATAATTTTAAGTTGTTGTGTTTCTAGATTTAAAACAATATTGGATGGATTAATATCCTTATGAATAATGTTTGCACTATGAATTTCACTTAAAATCTCAGCAATCCGAGCAGCTAACTTCAGAAACTCGATTAAGGAAAACCTTCTTGTCGCGAGAATTTTTGTTAAGGATTCGCCTCCAAAGTCTTCCAGAACGATCGCAAAAGTGCTTTGATATTGCTGCAAGTCGTAAGCCTGGATAACACCTTCCAATGATAAGCTGCGGGTAATTTCGTATTCCAGCTTATAGCGCGTGATTTCCTCTGGGGTGGGGTAGTCTTTCTTCAAAATCTTGAAGATTAAAGGCAAACGATCCCGTTCCCGTATTCCCCGATAGACTCGTGAATTAGCACTTTCATGGATTTTTGCCCAAATTTTATATTCAGGAATTTCCAGCATGGTTCAACCGCCTTCAATTCTTACATTGAGGAGCAAAGTAGAGTTGACTCGCAAGCCAGATTATACAATAGTCAAACCCTTAATTATTCATTTATTTAGACTGTACCTGGGCTGACTAGTTCTAAACAGGCATGATTGATTCGATCGCTGTTCCTACTGTCATACTGTTTACAATTGCTCATTCCTTACTTGCCTTGAAGGTAGCAAGCGTCTGTTTAGTGAAATCTATGTTTCTGTAGAGGTTTTATGAGTCTGATTCTTCCCAAACGCACATTATCCCGTCGTCGATTACTGCAAGTATCTGGACTTTCAGGGGTAGGCTTTCTTCTTGGTGGCTGTGGAACAAATTTGTTTTCAGATAATCTGCGGCAAATATCTGAGCCACTAAACCAAAGTCTTGAAGCACTTCTGCTAACTCAAAAACCTATACCTGAATTTCCTGTCAGTGCTATAGAAGCAGATAAATTGCTGGTTAATACCTTTGACTTTACCCCGCAAATTGACCCGGCACAGTTTCGGTTAATAATTGATGGTGAGGTCAATAATGCGATGCAATTGAGCATGGCAGATATTCAAAAACTACCCTTGACTTCAATGGTAATTCGCCATGTCTGTGTTGAAGGCTGGGCTGCGATCGTTCAATGGGGAGGTGTGCGATTACGAGATTTAGTAGCGCTGGTACAACCTAAGTCAAACGTCCGTTATGTTTACTTCAAATCTGCTGATGGCTACTATGAAAGCTGGGATCTTGCTTCTGCCATACATCCCCAAACTCTCATGGCTTATCAAAAGAATGGACAACCCCTATCAGTTGATAATGGTGCGCCGATGCGCCTAGCATCCCCAATTAAACTGGGCTACAAGCAAAGCAAGTGGGTAACTCAAATTACATTGGTCAGCAATTTGTT
The DNA here is from genome assembly GCF_015207245.1 of Nostoc cf. edaphicum LEGE 07299. Taxonomy (GTDB): domain Bacteria; phylum Cyanobacteriota; class Cyanobacteriia; order Cyanobacteriales; family Nostocaceae; genus Nostoc; species Nostoc edaphicum_B. The sequence goes on along the minus strand of NZ_JADEXF010000006.1, from coordinate 5,756 downwards.
AGGTACTAAAGGCTATTGGGAGGATCAAGGCTATGAGTGGTTTGCAGGGCTATAAAAAAGGCAAAAAGCTAATCTAAATCGGGTTCAACACCTAGCGATCGCAATTGTGCAATCAACCGTTCGGCACGTTGTCTTTCTTGTTCAGCCCGTTGGCTTTCCTGTTCAGCCCGTTGACTTTCTTGTTCAGCCCGTTGACTTTCTTGTTCAGCCCGTTGACTTTCTTGTTCAGCCCGTTGACTTTCTCGTTCTGTAGAAGTCAATACCCAGCAGCCTGTCCAATCATACCACCGTAACCAAGGCTGTTCTACATCTTGATAGCGTCCCTGCCAAACACCCAAGCCTAATTCTAGTTCTGGTATCCAGAAGCGTGACTCTGACAGTGCGATCTCAGCATAACGACTACCGTCTAACTTAAATACCCTGAACTCATATTTGTATCGATCAAATACTACATAATAAGGCACACGCAGAATCTGTTCATACACTTCCCATTTTCCTGGTGGTTGCTTAATATCGCGCAATGTCTGCCCCAAGTCTTCCTTTTCAGTACCTGGAGACAGCAATTCAACCACAATAAAAGGATGAACTCCCTCTTGCCAAACAACATAACTTAAGCGTAAATCCCGTTGCTCATAGAGACGAGAAACACCTAAAACGGCAAACCAATCTGGCCGCTTATACCACAGTGGATAGCGCGGGTCATAATAAAGATTCAGATCGCTAGCAACGAATATCTCGTCGCTAGGATAATTTGGTGGACGAAAGGTTTCGTCTAACAGACGAGGTTGTAATAAATGAAACTGATCGGGCAAACCAGGCTCCTCTGGGTCTTCACTAGGAAGATCGTACATGGTAGGCAATACATCTTTTGGCGATCGCGGCGGGTCAGTTTGATACATCATAAAGCAATCCTGATGATGAAACTCTCAGTTCTATTATGATTCAATTGTTTTTGAGTGACTCAACACCTTGCAGAACGGGGTAGCATAAATTTCTCGCCCTCCGCCGCAAAGTTACCGCGAACCATCAGCACAGTTTCATCAAATTTATGGGGAAATGATTGCACATCTTTAACATCGAGAAGTTCTGGACTAAAGTAAATCACCACTTCTTCAATGGATTGAGGTATTTTACTAAGAATATTCTTTAAAGGGCATATCTGCGTTGTCACTAAATCGAAAAGATGAAGTCGGTTATCTTCTATCTCCATACAGGCGATTAAATCTAAATCTTCTGCATAGTATAAAGGACGACTACCTTCATTGACACAGAACACAGGTTTTTCGTTGACTACGCCAACTATATTAGAGACAGGAATGCGTGTTTCTAAAAGTCTGTGTAGCAATGTGTAATCTTTAGTATTTGTAAAATCCAGTATTCTGAAGCTATCAGTGCCACCTGTGGAGTTACACTTAACTTTGAAGATGTGTTCTTCGACAACACGAAAGCCAAAAGGTAGGTAAAACTCTGGCTGTGGTGTCGTCAGTACCAAAGTTTCGTAAAGGCGATCGCGATCGCAATACCCTAGCACTTCCTCCATTACTTCGCGGTAATACCCTCTCCGGCGATACTCTGCACGGGTAGCTACTCCATGAACTCCTCCGACAGTGAGCCTTTGTCCCATAATTTGCATGGGAATTTCTAACACTCCCACATGGGTAATAGCTATATCATCATGAAAGTGAATAAACGGAGTTGAAGCTGTTTCCCAGGATGCACCTAGTTTTCTTGCACATTCTGCTAAACTCGTGAGTCCGGGAAATGTGGCTTCCATCAAGTCAAAAAGCTTGTCGCTTATGCTGGGATCATCAGAGAATGACTGTTTAAAACGATACTGGCTCATAGTTCAAGTATTATGATTAATTCGGTAAAAACTACAAAAGAAATTCCAGCAAATCCAGAAAAAGAGAAATATAAGCAGCCCTGGCGGTGTCCACACTCCACCAATTTGCACAATATCAGGTAAGCTGGCATTGAAAGCAGAGTAGGAAACTGGGGTATCTTCTTCTACCAAAATCCAATGCATTTCCATAGCTTGACGTGCTTCAATTATGCGATCGCAATCAAGTCTTAAATTGGGAGTATCTTTTCGTCCTAAAGTTTCCACACTATAAGTAGCACACCACTCGCCCAGTAATTCCAACTCATCTGGATGCGGCAAACGACACTGCACCTTTGCCGATGCTAAAACTTCAGGTATTTGCAAGTCTCGTAATCCTAGAGAAAACAATATCCCAGCCTCATCAAGCTGAGTTGGTCGGTTGCTAAATCCCAAAATGCTTTTTGTCGCTTCAACTTGTGCTGCTGGGCCACTAATTCCAGAGATGGCACGTCCAGATTGTGCCACAACTGCTTGCACCACCTCTGTCAGATGTATAGGTGCTTGGACTACGATCATCCCATTCCAAAAATGGGCTGCAACTGCCACTATAGTCTCATCTATGTAGGCTGCTACGTAAGTTCCTTGAAATCTGGCACCTTGGTCAAGCAGTCCCGCCGCTCGCCAATTAGAGCGCAAAAACATAGAAGTATCAGTGTATTGCAAGAGAAATGCTTCCAGCGATACTTCATCTCCAGGTTGCAGAGTTCTCAAAATAAGCACAAAAACCTCCTAATAATTGAAAGGGACACAGCCTAACTGTGTCCCTAAAAGCTACTTCAAGATGCTAGGACTGGCGATAGCAGGCAAACTCCATTGAAAAAGTAGCCATACCAGAAGTAAGCGATCGCAATTCTGTAGAATACCCAAACATTCGCGCTAGCGGTACTTCCGCCCGAATCACCGTGTATCCCTGCATTGTCTCGGAACCCAACAATAAACCCCGACGGGAGGATAAGTCACCCTGAACCCTTCCCATGAAATCGTTGGGTGTTTCCACTTCTACAAGCATGATGGGTTCGCGGATGTAGGGTTTAGCTTTGGCGTAGGCGTAGCCCGCCGTAGGCATCGCACCCTCAATTGCCTGATGGGATGCTGACCGGAAAGCCAATTCTGAAGAGTCAATTGGGTGATAAGAACCACCATCCAAAACGACTTTCACCCCAGTTACCGGATAGCCTTCCAGCTGTCCTGATTGCATCGCCTCACGGCAACCTTTCTCACACGCCGGGATATATTCTTTGGGAATCGCACCCCCAGCCACCCGATTCTCAAAGACAAACGGCTGATCTGTGGGTTCAATCCACCCAGTAATATGGGCGTATTGACCGGGGCCGCCTGACTGTTTTTTGAATCGGTAGTCAAAAGTAGCTTGCTGCCTAATGGTTTCCCGGTACGCCACGGCGGGAGTACCAACATAGACCTCGGCATTATATTCCCGTTGGATGCGTTCGAGGTAGATTTCCAAGTGGAGTTCGCCCATCCCAGAAATCAGAGTCGCGCCTGATTCGGGGTCGATACTCAACCGGAAGGTGGGATCTTCCCTTTGAAAGCGATTGAGTGCTTTGGAAAGGCGATCGCTATCTTCCTGTTTTTTGGGCGTAATTGCCAGCGTAATCACTGGTTCTGGCACAAACATCTTCTCTAGAGATACCAGTGGTTCCCCAGAACAGAATGTATCACCAGAAGCACAATCCACACTCAACAGAGCCACAATATCCCCAGCAACGGCAACTTTTACCTCTTCTCGCTTATTGGCGTGCATTCTCACCAAGCGACCGATTTGCACTCGTTGTTCTGTCCGCGAGTTGTAGACGGTATCGCCGGGTTTGAGCGTCCCAGAGTAAATCCGGGTATAAGTCAACTGCCCAAAGGATTCAACGGTGAGTTTAAATGCCAATGCCACCAAAGAAGCATCGGGGTTAGGGTAGACACTCACCGACTCTGCGGTTTTAACCACTTCTCTATCCACGGGAGATGGTAGATAGAGTGCAACTGCATCCAATAAATTTTGCACTCCTTTATTTTTGAATGCCGAACCCAGCAGTACAGGTGTGAATTCTAGGCTCAAGGTTGCCTGTCGAATGGTTTCCCAAATAAACTCTTTAGGAATCTCCTCACCCGCAAGTAGCATCCCAGTCATCGGTTCTGAGAACAACGACAAAGCATCTAGCAGCTTGTCGCGTGCCTGTTGCGCCTCATCCCTAAGAGATTCGGGAATTGGCTTTTTCACGCGGTTTTCCCCGTTTTCACCTTCAAAGTAGTCAGCAGTCATTTCCACTAGGTCAATGACTCCCTGGAATTGGCCTTCACTACCGATAGGATACTGGAGTAATACCGCATTTAGTTGCAAGCGATCGCGTATTCCTTGTACTACACGAAATGGATCTGCTCCCGTCCGATCCATTTTGTTGATGAACGCCAAACGCGGCACACGGTAGCGCTTCATTTGCCGATCCACCGTAATCGACTGGGACTGCACACCCGCCACAGCACACAGCACCATCACTGCCCCATCCAATACCCGCAGAGCGCGTTCCACTTCAATTGTGAAATCTACGTGTCCAGGTGTATCAATCAGGTTGATTTGGGTGTCGTGCCATTGGCAGGTGGTAGCAGCAGAAGTGATGGTTATACCATGCAGCTTTTCTTCTGGCATAAAATCCATCGTTGCACCCTTACCGCCTCCCCGCACTTCCTCAATAGCGTGGATTCTGCCCGTGTAGAAGAGAATTCGCTCTGACAACGTAGTTTTACCAGAGTTGATGTGGGCAGAGATACCAATATTTCGGATGCGTGTTCGGGGAATCATAAAATTTCCTTTTGTTCAAGCGACAAACAATCACCATATGAGTGGTGATATACTTTGTATTATATATGTAGTATATAGTTGCGGCTGAAAGACAACTTCAGATATGGGAAGGAGAAGATTTTAGGTAAAGTTTAAAAAACGCCCTAGCGTATTATATTGCTGGGGCGATCGTTACTCTCAACTCTATGACTGGTAAACGCTTTTATCACATTGGCTTTGGGCAAGATAATTTAGGTTCATCACCTCCCAGCATTGCCTTATTATCTGGCGATCCAGAGCGATCGCGTCTAATTGCCCAAACTTATTTACAAGATGTACGCTTGTTGTCAGAAAATCGCGGACTTAATAGCTATGTGGGATACTTGCCTAATGGCCGCAGCATCTTATCAGCTACAAGTGGTATGGGTGCGCCTTCATTAAGTATTGTTGTCAATGAGTTGATACAAGTAGGAATCCGGCAAATTATTCGCATTGGTACTTGCGGTTCCATCCAATCTTATATACCAGTCGGTAGTGTTGTTATTAGCAGTGCAGCATTGTGTCGCCAAGGTGCAGCGAATGACATTGCACCTGTGGAGTATCCAGCCGCAGCCGATCCTTTTTTGACAGTCGCTTTAGTTAAAGCTGCACGAGAATTAAAGGTTGAACATTACATCGGAATTACGGCATCAGTTGATACTTTTTACGAAGGACAAGAACGCACTGATTCCGCCAATCCAAATTTAATGCGATCGCTACATGGCATTACAGAAGAATATCGGCGCTTAAATATCTTGAATTACGAGATGGAATGCGGCACACTATTCAAAATGGCAGGAGTGTATAATTTTGCTGCTGCTGCTATTTGCGGTGTAGTTGCTTCGCGTACTGATAGTGAAAATATCATTCTAGAACAAAAAGATATCGCTGTTAAAAATGCGATCGCAACTGCTGTAAATGCAGCCATAAGCTTTGAGTAAGCTAACAAATTTCTCTTAATCCAACTTATTAGTATGTGAGATTGAATCTGCTCTAAGTAGTTTCATTATGTCTTTACCTAATCTTTAATTTATCAACCAGTAATTC